>CAZIWQ010000093.1:0-2786 GCA_964542355.1 uncultured Armatimonadia bacterium | reverse complement strand
GAATTCTGGCTTCTGAATTCTGGCTTCTGAATTCTGGCTTCTGAATTCTGGCTTCTGAATTCTGGCTTCCGGCTTCCCTACTCTGAGCTCTCGCCCCTCAACGCCGGTCGCAGCGCGCCGGCGCCAGCGGTTTGCCTCGGGGTGCGGCCAGTGCTATAATCGGGCCGTTCACCCACCCATCGAGGGGCTGCCGCCCCCGTTGGACGCCTGGCCCGCCCGGCGCGGCCAGGCGTCTTCCTTGATGTCCGTCGGAAGAGGATGATGCAAGTTGCGAACACGAACCCTGGGACGCACCGGAGTCCAGGTTAGCGAGATCGGTCTCGGCGGGATCCCGATGATCTCCGTGGAGGACCTCGACGTCACAGACGCCATCATCAATCATGCACTGGACCTCGGGATCAACTACCTCGACAACGCACGCGCCTACGGCAACAGTGAGATGAAGTATGGTCGCGTGCTGAAACACCGGCGGAGCGAGGCGTTCGTGGCGACCAAGGTACTCGCCCGCGACCGTGACGGCGCGCTGCGGCAATTGGAGGAGAGCCTGCGGGACTTGCAGACTGACCACATCGATCTGTGGCAGCTCCACGACATCTCAACGCAGGAGTTGTGGGAGCAGGTAATGGCGCCCGATGGCGCCCTCGCGGCTGCGCAGCAGGCGCGAGGGCAGGGCATCATCAGCCACATCGGGATGAGCGGCCACAATGACACGGCCCTGCTGTGGGCCATCGCGAGCGGGGAGTTCGATACCGTCCTGTGTGCCTACAACCTGGGGATCCACAGTGCGGGGGAGCAGGTCCTGCCGGCCGCGGCGGCGGCGAACGTCGGCGTAGCGATCATGAAGCCGCTCTCCGGTGGGGTGTTCTTCCGACGCCCGGAGATCGAGATCCCGCCGCACCGCGCCTGGCACTTTGTTCTGGAGCGTGCCGAGGTGAGCGTCGCACTGGCCGGGGCCAAGTGCCTGCGGGACATCGACCAGGCGGTCACCGCCTCCGCGAGCTTCGCTCCGCTCACCGCCGAAGAGAAGGCCCAGCTCGTCGAGAAAGCCAACTTCCTGGGCGAGGACATCTGCCGCAACTGCGGCTACTGCACCAAGGATTGCCCGCAGGAGATCGACATCCCGCGGCTGATGCGCATTCACGACGAGGCGCGCGTGTTCAGCTATGAGTGGCCCCGCTTCCGCCGCGAGTACAGCCAGATCTCGCCCCGGGCCGATGCGTGCGTGGAGTGCAAGTCGTGCGAGACGAACTGCCCCTTCAACCTGCCCATCGTCGAGCGCCTGCAGACTGTGCACAAGCGCTTCAACCAACCGGTGTAGACGAGCGGCCGGAAAGCCGTTGGGAGGCCGCGCCGCTCTTCTGGGGCGTCAGTTTCCGGCCGGGCCGGTCGCGCTACCCCGGCAGCCCGTAGAAGCGTCGGGCGCTCAGCGTCGTGACGCGCGCGACCTCCTCGACCGTGATGCCCTGCAGCGCTGCGACGCGCGCGGCGATCAGGGGGATGAAGGCCGGCTCGTTGCGCTTGCCGCGTTGCGCTTGCGGGGCGAGGTAGGGGCAGTCCGTCTCCAGGAGCAGGTGCCCCAGCTCGATCCGTTGCACGACCCCGGTGAGAGCGGCGGCACTGGGGAACGTGACCGGGCCGGCGATCCCCAGGACAAACCCCCGGCTGACGCAGTTGCGGGCGAAGTTGTAGTCGCTCCCGAAACAGTGCATCACGACGCGCTGGCCCGCCGCGAGATGCTCGTCGAGGATCTCCAGCGTGGCCTGCTCCGCCTCGCGGCTATGCACGATGAGCGGCTTGCCCGTGTCCGCGGCAATCCTCACGCAGTCGGCGAACACCGCCTTCTGCTGGGGCCGGGGCGAGTTGTCATAGTGGAAGTCCAGCCCGGCCTCCCCGATCCCCACGACCTTCTCCAGCGCGGTCATGGCGCGCACCTCCTCCATCATCGCCGGCGTGCAGTCCCTGGCATCATGGGGATGGAGGCCCACCACGGCATAGAGCCCCTCGTGCTTCTCGGCCAGCTCAACCGCCAGCCAGCTCGACGGGAGGTCGAAGCCGACATTGACGATGATGTCGACCCCGGCCTCGTGGGCGCGGGCAACGGCCTGGTCGGCCTCCTGGTAGAACCGCTCGTGATTGAGGTGGGCGTGGGTGTCGATGAACATGGCATCACGCGATGGCGACGTACCGCAAGTCGTCGAGCTTGGCCAAGATCATCGCGACGCAGGTGGGCACGTCGGTGTCAGCGGTGTGGCACACGACCTCGGCGGCGGGCGGCGCCTCATACGGCTGATGCCACCCGGCGATGTCGTTGATCTCGCCGCGCTCGGCCCGAGCGTACAGTCCCTTCGGGTCGCGCTCCTTGCACAGCTCCAGCGGGCACGTGGTCCACACCTCCACGAAGTGCGGACACCACTCGCGGGCGCGATCGCGATGGAACTGCAGGGGTGACACTGCGGCGATGATTACGTTGACGCCGTTGCGGGCGAGGACCTTCGCCATCCACGCCAGGCGCTTGGTGTTCTCATCACGGGCTTCGGGAGTGAAGCCGAGGTTGGGGCTCAGGTTCTGGCGGACCTCGTCGGCGTCGAGGTTCTCGACGCGCAGGCCGGCCTCCCGCAGCCTGGCCTCCAGCGCGTGGGCAATGGTGGACTTGCCGGAGGCCGCGACCCCGGTGATCCAGATGACTGCGCCTTGTTCGTCCATACCGGTATCTCTTCTCCTCTAGTGATGGCCTGCCAGGGGTCCGGGCGAGAAGGCCACATCCAGTCGGCCGCCGAGGCGTGACG
>CAZIWQ010000092.1:0-11930 GCA_964542355.1 uncultured Armatimonadia bacterium | reverse complement strand
CTCATCGGTGAGGCCGACGTTGACAGTACAGGCGAGGACCTCCTCAACGCCGTAGTATTCAGGCAGCAGCTTGAGTGCCAGAGCCGAGTCCAGGCCCCCCGAGTAGGCGACAGCGCACTTCTTGACCTGCGGAATCTCGATGGTGTACTTGCCGGAAAGGTCCATCTTGTCATTTCCTCCTGTTGCGGTCTGCCCTGCCGGCCGGGCCGGGAAGCCGTCGCCGGGGCAGAGCTCAGTTCGCGATGTGATCGCAATAAGCACAGCGGAGGCCCGCGGAGCTCTCGTAGCAGCGCGGCGCGAGGTAGGCCTCCGTCGTCGTGATGCAGCGCGCGTTGGTGCAACGGGCGCCGGTCGTCGTGACACATTCGGCCACCGCCGGTGCAGACACCGCGGCGGCGTCCGCGGCCGTCGCGGCATGGGGGATCGCCCCGTCGAGGCGGAACGACCCCTTGACGCGAGGCTCGCCATCGGTGCCCAGCAGGGAGGCGATCAGTGCCATGCGGATCGGCACCCCGCCCGCCGCCTGCTCGAAGTAGCACGCCCGAGGGTCGGCATCGACCTCCGGGGTGATCTCGTCCACGCGCGGGAGGGGATGCAGCACGATCATCTCGGCCGGCGCCTGTGCCATCAGCTCGGGGGTCAGCACACAGCAGCCCTGCACCCGCTCGTAGTCCTCGGGGCGCTCAAATCGCTCGCGCTGCACGCGGGTCATGTAGAGCACGTCCAGCGCCGGGAGGGCCTCGCCCAGTGCCGCGCATTCCCGCGGGCGTCGGCCACTCAGCCGCGCGACCTCGTCCATGGTCTCGCCCGGCATGGCGAGCTCCGGGGGCGAGATGCAGACGATCTCGGAGCCGAAGCGCGCCATCGTCGGCGCCAGCGAGTGGACCGTGCGGCCATACTTGAGGTCGCCGCACAGCCCCACGGTCAACCCACTGAGGCTCCCCTTGCGGCGGGCGATACAGAACAGGTCGGTCAGGGTCTGTGTGGGGTGCTCGTGAGGGCCGTCACCGGCGTTGATCACGGGCACGGTGGCATAGTCGGCGGCGACGCGGGCAGCGCCGGCCAGCGGGTGGCGGATCGCGATGATGTCGGCATAGCCGCTCACCATGCGGATCGTGTCCGCGAGCGTCTCTCCCTTGCGCACCGAGCTGCTCGAGGGGTCGGCAAAGCCGATCACCTGGCCCCCCAGCCGGAGCATCGCCGACTCGAACGAAAGCCGTGTCCGCGTGCTGGGCTCGAAGAACAAGGTGGCCAAGATCCGATCCAGTGGTCGCGACGCCGTGCGTCGGGTGCGGTCATCGAACCCGATCGCCTCGGCCATGTGCGCCGCCAGGTCGAGCAGTGCCTGCATCTCGTCGGTGGTCAGATCGCCGAGCGTCACAAGGTCGGTGCCGGTCAAGGGCACGGGGGAGCCTCCCTGCCAGTCAGTGTCACACGGTATCTCCGAGGGCTGCGTTGATCTCGCGCTGCATGTCCGCGGCCGCCGCCCGCGCCGCCTCGGGGAAGTCCGCCGCGCCATAGCGCTCGCGATCGGGCGCAAACTCGTGGGCATACGCGATGGCCCGCGAGGAGCTGACCACGGCCCCCCTCCCACCGGTGTCGAAGGCACCGACGACATCGGCGGCGCCCCCGCCCTGGGCCCCGTAGCCGGGCACCAGGAACGGCACCGTCGGCAGCGCCTGCCGTAGTTCGGTAAGCTGGTGCGGGTACGTGGCGCCCACCACGGCACCGACCGCGGAGTAGCCGCACTCGCCCTGCGCCTCCCGCCCCCACTGTGCGATCAGGCGGCCCATCTCCTGGTACAGCGGCCGGCTACCGTCAGGGGTCGTGACCGGCAGGTCCTGCAGTTCTCCGGAGGAGGGGTTGGAGGTCTTGGCCAGCACGTAGATGCCGCGTCCGGTCTCCCGGGCCGCGGTGACAAACGGCATGACCCCGTCGCTGCCCAGGTAGCCGTTCACGGTCATGGCATCCGGCGCGGTGAGACCCGACACCGGCGTGAGATAGGCCTCGGCGTAGGCGGCCGCCGTCGAGCCGATATCCGAGCGCTTGGCGTCCAGGATGACGATCAGGTCCACGGCGCGGGCGTAGGCGATGACCTGCCACAACGCCGCATAGCCGGCGGGGCCGAGTGCCTCGAAGAACGCCGCCTGCGGCTTGGCGGCCACGACGTGCGGCGCCACCGCCTCGAGCACCATGCAGCAGTGCCGGAGGTGGGCCTCCGCGGCCTGCTCCGGCCCCCGCGCGGCACTGTGGCGTAGCACCTCCGGCAGGTACTGGCTGCGAGGATCCAGCCCAACGCACACCCGGCTGTGCTTGCGCACCATCGCAGCAGTCAGGCGATCGGCATAGTGTGTCATGGTAGTTTGCACGGGCCTCGTGGGGGCGATTATACATGCAGGAGCAAATCAGTGTCAAAGACGCACCGCGAAGGAACCGCGCGGTGGCCCGGGGGGCCCGATTGACTGGCCAAACAGCGCTGTGCTACACTTCGAGCCAGCTAAGGTGGACCCACGGACGCGGCCGCGACACCTCCCACGGCACGGCTCCCGCCGCGGTGGCGAGGCAGCCCGGCCGACGGGTGCCGCGCGCGTCTTGAGACGCGCACGCAGCAAGGGCTGCCGGCGCGGCCCACCTGGAAATCAGCGGTGAACAACATGCATGCCATCCGTGCGGGGATCATTGCCGCTACCATCGTGACGGCGCTTGCCGGCCCGGCAGGCAGTCAGCCGGTAGGAGGTCAGCCGGGAGCCGGCCAACCGGCGGGCACCACCGGAGCGCCCCCCGCCGGCGCCCAAGCCCTCGCTCAGGCCACGGCGGCCGTCGCCGCGACGCCGATCTGGCGCGATGCCCAACTCCTGTGGACCACCGCCACACTCCGGCTGAGCCCCGAGCAGCGTCAGCAACTCGTCCCCCTCCTCGATCAGCTCCAGGCGCAACTCGACAGCTCGCGCAAACGTCGCCAGGAGCTGTGGGCCCAGAGCGGCCAGGCCATCGTCACCGTCGTGACGCGGTGGATCGCCGGAGCACAGCCCGACGCCCCGACGAAGACCCTCGCCGACACCCTCGCCGATGACGCCGCCGACCTGACCGCGGCGGATGAGGCTGCGGTGGTGGCCGCCGCCACCACCCTCGCCCAGGTGCTAACTCCCGCTCAGAACGCCCTGCTCGAGACGGCCGAGGAGGCCGCGCAACGCGGGCAGGCGCGCCGGCGCTACGAGGGCGCCCCCTCGGCCGCCGACTACGTTGTGAGGGAGCTGCAGAGCCAGCGGGCCCTGATGCAGGACGACTATGTCACCCTGCGGGTCGCGGAAGCGGCGCGCGTTGCCCGCAAGCTCGTTGACCCCCGGGCCCCCGGGTATCGCGAGACGGAGGCTGCCGTCCTGCGGCTGTTCGACCAGGTGAGCACGTGGACCGACGACCAGTTCGCTACCGCGCTGCCCGGCCTACCCGACAAGGTCCGCCAGTTCCTGCAGCTCGAAGACGACGCCATCGCCCGGCCCCTCAGCTACGCGATGGTGCGTGCCTGGCTCACTGATCCCCGCACGCCGCGCTATCTGACGGTGTATGGCACCGCGGCACCCCCGCTGCCGTTGCAGGATCCGCCCCCCGCGGTCGAGTTGCAGCAGGCCCTCGATGCCGCCCAGACGGTCCGCCTGCTCAACGACTGGCGCCTGAGCGTCCCGCAACTGACGCAAGTGGCCGCCTGTGCCACGGCGGCGCGGGGGGAAGTGGAGCAGGCCGCGGCCGCGCGCGAGGCCCTGCTCAACTCCGTCATCCCACAGCTTGCTCCCCTCGTGCCGTATCTCATCTCCGGACAACCGCTGAGCGAGCAGTGGGACAAGTACCTGCGCGACCTGACTGCGAAGCTGGAAGAGCCCGACCGGGCACGCGACGTGGCAATGGTCCCGCTCGTCGCCAGCCTCAACCGCGCGTTCACCCCCGAGCAGGCAGCCACGGTGGACTGGCGCGTGCCGCCCGGCATCGCCGCCGAGCAGCCGGCGGAGGAGCGCGCCCGCGCGATGCGCAAGCAGGCCGCGATGATCGCCGAAGCCATCGAGATGGTGGCCTTCCTGCGGCCACTCGACCTGGAGACCTTCAACGCCCTGCGCCCGGCACGTGTGGAGCGCCCCGACTCGCTGGAATACCAGCGCGTGCGCGAGCGCGTCTTCGACGAGATCATGCAGGCGCGCGGCATCTCGCGCCAGGACTGGCCACGGATGGCGCCCGAGGTGGCCACACACATCCTGCAGACCGCCGGCCAACTGCGCGAGGCGGCGGCGGCTCCCACCGACCGCAAGCCGCTCGACTGGTCTGCCATCAGCTCACTGCTCCGCGCCTCGCAGACCGAGCAGCTCGTTCAGCAGATGATCGCCGCCCGTTCCCGCCGCTGACTGCGCCCCGCCGTCGACCGCCCGCACACCGTCGCCATCTCGCACACGGAAGGAACCTGGGTCGCATGATCTCTTCCGCCTCAACGCTCGAAGCGTGCCGGGACCGCCTGGCACAGATCCTGCGGGAGCGCGCTCTCGCGTTTGGCGACTTCACCCTCGCCTCGGGCAAGCGCAGCACCTACTTCATCGACGGCAAGCAGGCGACGCTCGACAGTGAGGGGAGCTATTGCCTGGCCCGGCTGATCCTGGCCGAGATCGAGGGCGCCCGCGTCGACGCCGTCGGTGGCATGACCCTCGGCGCCGACCCCATCGTCGGCGCGACCCTCGGTGTCGCCGGGGCGCTGGGGATCCCGCTGCGCGGGTTCATCGTCCGCAAGGAGCGCAAGGAGCGCGGCCTGACCGATCAAGTCGCCGGCCCCCTGCGCGATGGTGACCGCGTCGTCATGCTGGAAGATGTCGTGACCACGGGGGGGATGACGCTGGCCGCGATTGAGGCGGTGGAGCGGGAGCGCAACGTGCAGATTGTCAAGATCATCGCCCTGGTGGACCGCCTCCAGGGCGCCCGCGAGGCCATCGAGCAGGAGGGCTTCGACCTCGTCGCCCTGTTCACCATCGAGGAGCTCGGGGTGAAAGTCTAGGGGTCCGGCCGACAAGGCCACATCCGGCCGGCACCCGAGGGGTAGCGGCCGGCGGAGTGCCCTCCAGAGCCATTCTGGCGTGGCTTCGCGGCCTCACAACGGCTTTCCGGCCGCTCCCTTAGCGCCGGATGATGGTGATGGTGCGTGACGTGCCCCCGCTGCTGCCCATGGTGTCGGCCGGGTTCCGGGCGCTCCCCGGCCTGTAAGCGATGACGCGTGATCGGCTGTCACTTCCCCCGAGGGCCAACGCCAGTGACTTCGTGAACACCCACTTGTGCTCGGTGCCCGGGAACACCGAGGCCGGAAGCCGGAAGTCCGGCTCACGCACTCGCGGATTGGCCTCCCGCCAGGCCGCGAACTGCTCGGGCGCCACCACTTGCCTCACCGTCAGGAACTCACCGAACCGACCGGCCGCCGGGTCATAGCGCAGCCAGCCGGCGACATCCGGCTTGTTGCGCACCACCGGAACCAGCAGCTCTGCTCCCAGGTAGCCGAAGTCGACACCCCGGCAACCGTACGAGGGCAGCAGGCTGGGGTCCCTGGCCGCGGCAGCGCGATCGTGGTCGGCGAAGGGGCCCTCAAACACGGCGGGCGGGCGCGGGAACGTTACCTCCTCCGCCCGGCCGGTCTGCCGATCGACCACGACTAGTCCGCCGTCGCCGGCGCCGATCCACCGGCCCAGGCAGCCCGCCTGGGCACGCCACGCCCCAAGCTCCATGGTGCGCCACCAGCGCGGCGGCCAGCAATGGACCGCCGCGATCCGCCCATGACGCGCGTCGATCTCGAGCTGGCGACTGCCCGTCGCCACCATCACTGCATCGGAATCCCGGTCGCGCACGACATCTGCCACCGAGCCCACCGGCCCGACCCAGAAGCACGCCTGGCCCGCAGCGATATGGTCATACAGCAGGCCGCAGCCCAACGGGCGGTAGAACCACCGGCCATCGGTGCTCACTGCGGCGCCGACGGGGGTGAAGCTGGCCGGCACCAGCAGCTTGCGCGGCTCCCACCGGGTCTCATCCGCCAGCGGCTGTTCGCCGGATGCCTCGTCGGCCGCCCCGAGACGTCGCCATCCCGGCGGCAGGCTGAGGAACTGCCGGGCGTCGGTGGCGGTCACGTAGCGCAGGTAAGCCAGCCAGAGCGCGCGCCATGCCTCCACCGGCGTCCCGCGCAGATGCTGGCGCGGGGGTGGCTCGATCGCGGTGACTGACAGACCGCTGCGCCCCTGTAGCGCCGGCCAGCGCGCGTCGACCCCATGGGCCAAGCCGGTGGTGGCCGCGGTGAGCAGCGCCAGCGCGACGGGTAGGCGCGCGGCCGGCTCGCGGCCGGCGAGCTCAGCCGCCTCGCCCACACCCGTGGGTGTCGCGATGCACTTGCTGTACAGGGCGGCAACGACGCCCCACTCCTGATCGGGGCACAGCACCCTCAAGGGGGGGGCGAACGACAGGTCTGCCGGCGTCGCGATCTGGCCATAGTGACCAACCGGGATTGCCGACTGCCCGATCAGCTCCAGGCGTGCCGGGTCCGCGAGGATCACCGTCCCGGTCTGGGTGATACAGTGGACCGTCCCCTCCGGCACGCTGGGGCACCAGTCCGGGGGCGCATGCCGAAAGCTTGTAGTGCTGCTCGGGGGCGAGTTCTCCGCGCTTGCCGCCGGCAGCCAGGGGTTGCCGCGGGGCCCCGCAATCGTGCCGGTGTCGGGGTCAAGTGCCATCCACAGGGCGAAGGCGTGGCCGAAGCGCCGGGCATCGAGGTCATGGGCCGGACCGGAGTCGAGGCTCGCGGTCTGCGTCTCCGTGTCGCGCTCAAAGCGGTAGGAGACCGACCGTTCGCCGAAGACGACGTTCCCGGGGTAGGAGGCGAGCAGCGGCCCCTTCCCTTCGGCCGGTCGGGCAATCGGCATGTAGATGCGCGACCGATCCTGCGCGAGGCCGGCGCGGCACAGGTGGCTCGGGCGCGGACGCCACTGACACCCCGGACGCAGCGTGAGCTGTGCCCGGGGCGCGCCGGTGGCGGCATCGAGGCTGCCCAGCCCGCCGGCTGCCCACCACAGCACCAGGCGCCCATCGCGACTGGGCACGGCCGCGCACGGACCGCCCATCAGCGGGCGCGCGAACCGCCATGTGAACGCCGGAGAGCCGCGCCGCAGCGACGCCGTCGACACCGCCGCGATCTCGTAGTCAGAGACGACATACAGATGGACCCCGTCCGGCGACAACGCGAGGTCGGTGGGAGGGCCGCGGCTCTCCCCGAGGCTGTACCAGAAGGCCCTCACGGGAGCGGCAGAGGCGCCCACCGAGCCTGGCGGAATCGTCAACAGGGCATAGTCATCCTGGTGCCCGTCAGGCAAGTACCGTCCGTCAGGCATCTCCAGGCAGTAGCGGGTCCCGTCGGGCCCCACCGCGATCCCCGGCGGCAGCAGCCGGAAGTCCGTTGCCGGCGGCGGGTACATCAGCAGCAGACGCGCCAGCGCTTCCTTCCACGGCGGAGCCTGTGCCGAAGACCGGAAGCGATCCGGCGCGACCGTGTTCTGGAACATCACGTCGAGGAGCTTGTTGGCACGGTCCGCGGCGACGGGGTCCGCCGGGTAGTCCCGCGCTGTGCGGAGGATGTCGAACGCCACGGTCGCGGCCGCGATGGAGAGACCGAGCGCCATCGCGTCAGCGTACTCCAGCCGGTCCGCAGTGCGTGGGGTGGTTGCCAGATCGGCAGCAAACGCGTCCGCCGCTTCCCGGGCCTCACCGGCGATGAGCTTGCCCCACCCCGGGTGCGTGGTCCAGGAGGGAGCCGGCGGCGGCACCTCGCCCTGTGCCACCGCCCATGCCGCCAGGTAGAGCCAGCTCGCCGTCACCACTGCCGTGCATCGCATCGCCAATTGCCCCCAAGTGCTCGCGCCAGGTTCCGGGACGCCGCTGCGGACGGTGGGTACCCCCGCGTGGCTGCGTACTTTGCGCCGGGCCGCCTACCCGGCACCGAGCGGCACCCACCCCAGGCACGTCGGTGCCGCGGCGGCGATAGCCGCGAGGTTGCCCGGGATGTCCAGCTCTCCGTCTGAGGCCTCGTGGATCAGGCAGCCCGTGTATCCCATCTCATCCAGCCCCGCGGCAAAGCCCGCCCAGTCCACCATCCCGCGCCCGGGGATCCAGTGGCGCTCATCGACCCCGTCGTGGTCGGAGATGTGGCAGGTCACAATCCGGTCGGCCAGCCCCCGCAGTGACCCCCCCACCTCCTCGTAGAGCGTGACGTGGTTGACGTCATAGCACACGCCAAGGGCCCCATCGACGATGTCGAGGATGCGACGGATCTCGGCCACGCGATTGGCCAGGCAGGTGCGGGGCAGCGTCTCGAGCGCCAGTTGCACTCCCTGCTGCGAGGCGCGCTTGCATAGCTCGTTGAGGCTGCGCACAAGCTGGACGAGGCGCGCCTCGCGCTCGTCATCCGCGATCGGCTCCCCGCTCGCATGCACCACGACAATACCCGCCCCCAACTCGGATGCTGCGTCGAGAGCATGGATGACGCTCTCGACGGCGGCGCGGCGCGCCACCTCATCGGGCCGCGAGATGTCGGCCCCGTCAAACGGTGCGTGCACACTCCACACCCGCAGCCTGCAGTCCCGAGCGATGGCGCTGAATCGCGCCAGATGCGCGCGATCGTGGAAGCGCGGTGCGCTGTCGACGCACATGTACTCCAGCGCCTCGATCGCGGTCCCGGCGAGGGCGGCAAGGGTGGACTCGGGATACTCGAGCCCGACGAAGTTGTTGAACATGGAAGTACTGATGCCCAGCGGTCGGTAGGTAGCCATGATGGTGCGCAGTTCGCCTGGCGCCCGGCTTTTCCCTCCCCGGGCTGACGATGGTCGCGCCCGACAGGTGATCTATCGCGGCCGATGAAGCGTCTGAGGAGAGTACCCGGGTTCGGGCCTCGTGCCCTCCCCGGCGGCATGTTGACGACTCCGTATGAAGGTGGTGCCGTATGTCCGTCACATCGCCGCTCGGCCTGTGCCGCGCCGGCAGCGGCTCGGCCAAGGTCCCCCGTGCTCGTTGCCACCGCTGGCTGTCGGCGTCGCTCGTGGGGCTCGGTGTGCTGCTGAGCGTTGCCGGCGCCTACGCTCAGCAGCCGGCCGTGGCCACCGGAAGCGCCGCGGCAGGCCTCGAGACGGCGAAAGCGCTCAACCATGCCTTCGCCGCGGTCGCCCGCAAGGTGCGGCCCGCCGTCGTCAACATCTCGTCCACGCGCGTCGAGCAAGGGCGCCGGGTAGCCGCCTCTCCCCTGTTCCACAACCTGTTCCCTGACTTCGGCGACATGCTCGTCGAGCCGGCACGCGAGGTGCGCAGCCTCGGGTCGGGCGTCATCATCCGACCGGATGGGTACATCGTCACCAACTGCCACGTGGTCCAGGGCGCCCAGCAGATCACCGTCCGGCTGCATGATGAGGCCGAATATGCGGCCACAGTAGTCGGCCAGGACGCCTTCACCGACCTCGCCGTGGTCCGGATCGAGGCCCGCAGCCTCACCCCGGCGGCGTTCGGCGACGCGGGCAAGCTCGAGGTGGGCGAGTGGGTCATCGCGGTGGGCTCTCCGCTCGGGCTGGCCCAGACGGTAACGGCCGGCATCGTCAGTGCGACCGGCCGCAAAAACATCGGGATCCAGGGGTTCGAGAACTTCATCCAGACCGATGCCGCCATCAACCCCGGTAACAGCGGCGGCGCTCTCGTGAATCTCGACGGCGAGCTGGTGGGCATCAACACGGCCATCGCCAGCGAGGGCGGCGGCTACGATGGCGTCTGCTTCGCCACCCCCACCTCTACCGTGTGGCCGGTGGTCGAGGCCCTCATCCGCGATGGCCGCATTCGGCGCCCGTGGATCGGGGTCGTGCCCCGGAACCTCGAGGGGCGGGAGGCGACGCGTCTGGGCCTGACCGAGGCTGCGGGAGTACAGATTCAGAACATGATCCGCAATGGGCCGGCCCATTTGGCGAAGCTATCACCGGGTGATGTGATTGTCAAGTGGCAGGACAAGCCGGTCAAGACCCGTGCCGAGTTGGCCGACCTCGTGCAGGCCACCCCCATCGGCAACCAGGCCGAGCTGGTCATTGTCCGTGCGGGGAAGTACTACCGGGCCCCGGTCACGATGGCGGAGCGCCCCACCGGCCTCGGTGCCCGCGGCGTCCTCTAGGTAGAAGAGCGGCCGGAAAGCCGTTCTCCGGCCGCGAGGCCACGCCAGAACGGCTCTGGAGGGCACTCAGCCGATCGCTGCATCGCGGGGGCCGGCCGGAAGTGGCCTCCTCGGCCGGACCCCTGGAGGAGCGGCCGAAGAGCCGTTCTGAGGCCGCGAGGCCACGCCAGAACGGCTCTGGAGCGCACTCAGCCGGTCGCTGCATCCCGGGGGCCGGCCGGAAGTGGCCTCCTCGGCCGGACCCCTGAGCGTGTGCCTGCACCCGACCTGCCCGGGGGCGCGCGAGCATGGGGCGCGCGAGCATGGGGCGCGCGAGCATGGGGCGCGCGAGCCATGGGGCGCGCGAGCCATTGCGCCGCCCCGACGAGTATGCTATACTCACCGGGTTCGATTCCGCGTCTTCCGAGCGGGGTTCCCCCGGCTCGCGTTGCGGGTTGGCAGAGCACCATCACACGAGGGCGAGTGCCCTTCCTGCTCCGGCCGCGACACACCCGGCCGGAGCCAATTGTCCAAGGGAAGGATGGTTTCGTACACCATGCCGAAAGAGCCAGTTCTCTACGAAGCAATGTACATTGTCCAGTCCGCGCTGCCCGAGGAGGCAGTCGCCGAGCTGGAGGAGCGCCTGCGGGCCGGGCTCGAGAGTGAGGGCGCGGTGGTCGAGTCCGTACACGAGTTCGGCCGGCGCCGCCTGGCCTACCCCATCAAGGGCCACAATGATGGCGTCTACCGCATCATGTACTTCCGGGGGATGGGGGCCGCCGTCGACGAGATCAAGCACGAGTTCGCCCTCAGTGAAGAGGTCATCCGCGGTACCGTCGTAGTGGCCAACCCCAAGTTCATGATCGGGCAGCGCGCCGCGGCCGAGGAGCCACAGGCGGAGGCCGCAGCCTCCCAGGCGGAGGCTGGAGTTGAGACCGAAGCCCAGGCTGAAGCCATCGTTGAAGCTGCAGTTGAAGCTGAGACCGAGGCACCGACGCAGCCGGAGGCGGGGACTCAGGAGGCCGCCGCCGAGGCGCCTGCCGTACCCGCGGCTGACGAGGCCGCACCCATCGACACCCCCGAGGAACCCGCAGCCGAACAGGCCGAATAGAGGAGCGGCCGCAAAGCCGTTCTGAGGCCGCGAAGCCACGCCAGAATGTCTCTGGAGGGCACTCAGCCGGCGGCTACGCCTCGGGGGCCGGCCGGAGGTGGCCTTCTCGACCGGACCCCCGGGCCCGCACTCGTGGCGTGAGGGACTTCGGCGCGATGCGGGCGTGGATCGGCGCCCGTGCCGGGCTGGTCCGGCAGTGCATCCCACCGGCCTCCATGGGGGCGCTCTCTTGCTGGGAGGGGCGTTACGCGGGGTTTGTTGGCAGCCATGCCGCCTGATTCTGAACGCCAGGGAGTGAAGAGAACCGTGATCAATAGCTGCGTGCTCGTCGGCCGCATCGCCAGTGATCCGGAGATGCGCTACACGACCAGCGGGATGGCCGTGGTCAACTTCCGCATCGCTGTGAACCGACAGCGCCGCGGTCAGGACGGGGAAGACCAGACCGACTTCCTCGACATTGTCGCCTTCGGCAAGCAGGGCGAGTTCGTGGCGCAGTACCTCGACAAGGGGGCGCTGATCGGGGTGGAGGGCCGCATCCAGGCCCGCCAGTGGCAGACCAACGACGGGCAGCCCCGCAAGACCGTCGAGATCGTGGCCAACTCCGTCCAGGCCCTCGAGAGCCGGCAGGAGGCCGAG
>CAZIWQ010000091.1:3082-12014 GCA_964542355.1 uncultured Armatimonadia bacterium | reverse complement strand
CCGCTGGTAGCCACTCAGTCTGTCTCACCTGCCGGACAAGCCGGGCAGGGGTCGTCACGGACTACACCCGTCGGCAGTCTCTCGATCGCGCGCTTGCGATCACTCCGAGCCCGCCTTCGCGCGTATCCTGACGCCTGTGGGCACCAGCCCGTGGATCCCGCCGAGGTGAACCCTTCATGATCTCGCTACCTCGCAGCATCCCGCGCCGACGCCGGCGCACGGGTGCCACACACGAGCTGCTGACCCTCGCCCTCTTCGCGTGCCTGTCCGCCGCGTGGGCGGCCCCCTCGACACCCGCCGGCGCGCCCGCGGGTGCCGACAGTACCCGGGACGCACAGATGTTCCGCGCCTTGCACCCCAAGGTGATCATCGAGGTGGCGGAGAGCGACGTCAACGCCTGCCTGCAGGAACACCCCGACCTGTTCCGGCTCCCGCGCCGCTACGCGGCTCCCCGGGTGGTGTTCGGTGCGGGCCTGGTGGAGGTCAGTGCACGCACGAAGGTCCTGCTTGCCCAGACGCGTGTCAGCGTGACGCTGGCGCCGGAGATGGCGGCCGGCCATCTCCGGCTCACGGTGCGCAAGGTCCGCGCCAGCGGCATCCCGCTCCCCCGGCGGCTGGAGCGGGGAGTTGGCGACGGCATCGCTGCAACGATCAACCAGGCCCTGGACCGCAACGACCTGCAGCTCGTGCGGGTCGAGGTCATGCGCGGGCTCCTGCGCGTGACCGCCGAGCCCCGCGCCCCCGTGGCAACGCCGTGAGACAGTGTAGACCGTGTCGCGCACTGGCAGGTGCTGTGTCGGAGAACCACCTGACCGTTCATTGAGAAGGAGGTCCACCGCGATGAGGACCATGCTTGGTGTGCTCTTCGGGATGGTGTGCACTGCGGGGTGGTGTCAGCCCGCACCACAGGCAGAGGCGCCCGTTCGGCTGGAGAATGCGGCTATCCGCGTGGAGATCGATGCGGCGGAGGGGCGCTTCCGCGTGCTCGACAAGCGCTGTGGGTACCTGTGGCAGGGCCCCGGGGGCAAGCCTGTGCAGCCACCCGAACTGGCGGTCCCACGCGCCTCCGGGGCGCCGGACGCGACAACCCTCGGCGCGAACCGGGCCGCCGGGTCGGTCGCCGTCACCCTCTCGCCGGACATGGTCGCTGACGCGAAGCGGGTCGATGGCCCGGCAGACCTCAGCGCACAGGTCAACCTCGCGTGGGACGATCGCGGACTCAGCCTGCGGGTTGACGTGCGGGACGACAAGCTCGTCTTCCCCGCCGCCGACGAGGCACAGTGGTGGGAGAAGGACAGCGTGGAGTTCTGGGTCAACGACCGCCAGTACGCGGTGCGGTTCGGTCCGTGGGGTGTGAACGCCTGGGCCTCCGGCGGCGACACCGAGGGGATCGTTACCGGGTACCAGCCGCGTGAGGGTGGCTATCAGATCACCGTGCTGGTCCCGACGCGACTGATGGGAGAGGCCGGCAAGGTAGGCGTCGGCGGTCGCCTGCGCTTCGCCATCGGTGTCAACGACTGCGACGGGCCACCGGGCCGCGAGGGCCAGCTCTACTACCCGACCACGTGGGTCCACTCCGACCCGGGCACGTTCGCCTCCGCGACCCTGGCGGATGCCTCCGGCAAGGTACCGGCGCAGACACAGGCGCCCGCGCGATCGCTCGAGCCAGCCCCTGGTGGAGACAACCGCGAGCGCACCTTCCGGACCCGGTCACTGCGGGGAGCGCCGGGCCTGGCAGCGCGCATGACGTTTCGCCTCGACGGCGAGCGGCCGGACCTCCTCCTGAGCGTCGAGACCGACGATCCGAACGCAAAGGTGGGTGCCTTCGCTCTCCCCCATCCCCTGGTGCTCGACCGAACTGGCGGGCGCATCCTCGGCGCGCAATACTGCGACGGAATCGGTGTGCCGACCGATGACCTCGCCTGGGCGGGGCGCGAATGGAACACCTTCGGCACGCTGGACATGCCGTGGGTCGGGCTCACCGACGGTACGATCGGCTACCTGCTGCTGTGGGAGCTTCCGGTCTCGTGCGACAACGGGGCAGCCCGCTTCGAGCGGGTGCAGGTCGGTGACCGCCGACTGCTGGCGCCGGCTGCCTACCATCACCCGATCAAGGGGAGGTTCGGGCCCGCGCGGACGGTTCGCTACTCGTTCGCCGCCGCTGGCGGCCATGTCGCCCTGTGCAAGCGCTATCGTGACTACGCCCGCGACAACGGCTTCCTCGTCACCCAGGCAGAGAAGCTGAAGCGCAAGCCGGAGCTGGCGAAGCTCGCCGGGGCACCGGATATGTGGGGCCGCAACGACCTCGAGTTCTGCCGCCAGGCCAAGGCGGAGGGCATCGACCGCATGCTCATCAACGGCCCCAGCTCCCGCGAGGACATGGAGGCCATCCGCAAGCTCGGGTACCTGATCAGCGTCTACGACAACTACGAGGACGCGTACGAGGGCGATGCGGGGGGCTACGGGGACTTCAAGACCGCCCGCGACGCGCTGATCCTGGGGAACGGGAAGCCGATGACCGCGTGGCTGACCCATGACACCCCCCCGAAGCAGTTCATGAAGCGCTGCACGGCGCTGTTTGCCGACGTCGCGCGG
Organism: uncultured Armatimonadia bacterium; assembly: GCA_964542355.1. Taxonomy (GTDB): domain Bacteria; phylum Armatimonadota; class Zipacnadia; order Zipacnadales; family JABUFB01; genus CAZIWQ01. The sequence continues at coordinate 9,419 of CAZIWQ010000091.1, read as the reverse complement.
CGTTGGATCCCCAAGGACCTGGCAGCGCACCCCTACAACGCACGGTTCCTGGATGTGACAACGGCGTGCGGCTACGCGGAGTGCTTCAGCGAGACCCACCCGCTGGACCGGAGCAGCGACCGGCAGGCTCGGAGGCGACTGGCACAGTATGTAGGGGACGAACTCGGCCTCGTGCTCGGCGGCGAGCACGGACGCTGGTTCGGTGCCGACATCTACAACTACTGGGAAGGGATGCAGAGCGGCGGCTTCTACTCGTGGCCGGCGGGGTACGTGGGCGAGGCGCTCCCCAAAACGCGCGAGGAGATCGGCAAGGAGTACCTCGAATGGGGCCTGGGCGAGAAGAACCGCTACCCGCTGTGGGAGCTGGTGTTCCATGACTGCGTGGTCTCAACCTGGTACTGGGGCGACAGCACCGGGCATCTGCGACAGGTGGCGCCGGAGCTGGGTTACAAGCAGGACGCCTACAACGTCCTCTATGGAACGGTGCCACTGTTCTGGAACAACACGACGTACAGCTACGACTGGAGCAAGCCGGACCTGCGCCGCCGCCTGCTCGAGAGCTATCGCAACACGTGCAAGCTCCATGAGCAGATCGGCTTCCAGGAGATGGTGAGCCACGAGTTCGTCACCGGGGACCGCGCGGTGCAGAAGACGGTGTTTGGGGGCGGCACGGAAGTGTGGGTGAACTTCGGCGCCGAGCCGTGGACGCTCGACCATGGCGGCAAGAAGTGGGTGCTCCCCCAGTACGGCTTCTACGCCAAAGGACCCACGATCGAGCAGTACCGAGTTGTGCAGCGGCGCGACGAGAAGGACTACAAGGGGTTGGACGAGCAGGCACGCGCGGGCGGCGGGCTGCCCACCGGGGCCGACCGGGTGGTCACCTGCGTTCGGACCCCCGACTACCTCTACGTGAAGGGCGACGTGCCGGGGCTGGTGGAGAGCTGCGAAGGGAGCGAGGTCACGATCCGCAGGGAAGGGCCCGGGCGGATACGGCTCAATACCGGCGCCTCTGCCTGGGTGCGGATCGCCCCCCGGACGCTCGGTGAGGAGGCCGGCGCAGGGACCTGGCTCGCCATCGGGGCGGAGAGCCCCGACGCACCGAGCGGCACTCCCTTCCGTGTTGGCGTGTACGATGGCATGCTCCGACTCCCGGCCATGCCGCAGCCCGGCTGCCTGCTCTTCGCTCCCGGACAAGTGGCACAGATGACGGAGCTGGCCATCAGCGACGTGTCGGGGCTTCTGCCGGAGAAGCCGGCGCAGGGCGACACGCTCGCGTGTACGGTCACGGTAGCCAACCTGGGGGGGCGAGAGGCCAAGGGCGTGACGGTGGCGTTGTACGCGACGAAGGTGGCGCCGGCGCTCCGGCTCGCCTCGGCAAAGGTGTCCGTGCCGACCGACGCGACCGTTCAGGTTCCCTTCACGATCCCCACGGCCCGCTATGACGGGCCGACGAGCTTGATCTTCAGGGCCGACGACACCAATGCGATCCAGGAGGTCTGCAAGACCGACAACGAGGCGCGCCGCAGTGTCGCCATCCGGCCAGAGTGGGACCTGTGGGACAGCCACGTGGATGTCACCATGGAGGCCGGTCCCATCGCCCGCGACAGCTCGGATGTGGCGGAGCTGCTGTTCGACGCCGATGCCGAGCGAGCGCGGCTGGGGAAAGCCGGGAAGGCCGATCCGGCCGCCATCCGCGTCGTCCGCCTGGACCAGGCCGGGGCACCCGCAGACCGGCTCACCTGCCAGTACGTGGACGGCGCCCCTGCAGAGCGCAAGCTCGTGTGGCGGCTGCCGGACGGAGCCGGCATCAAGGCCGGGGAGACGGCGAAGTGCCGCATCTACATCGATGGCCTGGAGAACGCTCGTCACGAGACCGCGGGAGCAGGACGCTGGGACCCGCAACGCCAGGAAGTCCTGGCGGAGGGCTCCGGCTACCGGGCCACGTTCCGCGACGGGTACATCCGCAAGCTCACCCTCGGCCAACAGCACGAGGTGATCGCGAACCTCGGCGTCTCCTCACAGGACACCGGCTGGGTGGACGAGAACGGGAAGGTGGATAGCTTCGAGGTCTTGCACGATGGCCCGCTGTTCACCCAGGTCCGCGTGAGGAAGACGCTCACCGGCGGGCATTCCTACGACAAGCTGTACAGCTTCTATCCCCGCCATTTCCTGGTTACCACGCTGTCGCCCGAGCGCTTTGGTGTCCTGAACCGGGCGTACTATACCCAGAGCTGCACCTACTCCGACGACAAGGGCAACCAGGCCACGATCGACGGTCAGGGGAATGAGGAGAACGTCATGGGGAAGGCGCCGGGGGCCAAGTGGTTCGTGACCACCGACAAGCAGACCTGGACGCTGAGCTGTCTGGCCCAGACGCCGGCCGACAACATCTGCTACTGGGATTGCGCGGGAGCGATGGGCGGGCTGGGGTTCACGCACGCCGGCTCCGAGCCGGCCACGGTGGCATACGTCGTCCACCTGGGCGTGCCGCCCGCGAACAAGCAGGGCGAGGCACCGCAGGACTACGCCCGCCTGACGCAGCCGATGGCCGTGCCCCGATGAGGGCAGGGGGGTGCACAGTCCGTTGCCGTCTGCCGTCGGTCCATACCACCACACCGCTCGATGGCGCCCCCGGCGGCGTGTTGGGCACGCGTCGCAGCGGCTATGGTGCTACACCCGTAGCCAGGGCTCGCAGCAACTCCACGCGCACCTGGTCCTGCACCTCCCGGTCCTTCACTTCGTCCCAGCGGTAGGTGGGGCGCATGTCCATCGCCATGACGCGCTGCGGCCCGCTGACGAGGAGCTTGCGGGCTGCGTCCAGCGCCGGCGTCGCGCCCCCCTTCTTCTCGAGAGCCGCCACACGGTCCTTCAGCATGGTCAGGTACTCATAGTCCTCGACGCCCTCACGGATGGCCTCCATGTACTTCGAGCCGGTCACGCTGGTGTCATCAAGGTACAGCGGGCAGTATGGCCCGGGGCTCATCCCCTTCGCGGGGTACTCATTCCAGCATGACACGCGGGCGTTGTCACCGAAGGCCCAGAAGCACGAGCCGACGGCGCCCACCCGGAAGCAATGCCACTCCTGCACCAGGTAGTAGGAGAACGGGTCGAAGGAGCGGGCGGGGCCGTCGGCGCTGTAGAACCATAGCGTGCGCCCCTGACGTTGCTGGTTCGCGAACATCTCCCGGTACCACTCCTCGCGCGCCAGGAACGGGTTGCGGTGGGGGCACAGGATGTCGACGCTGCCGAACATCTCGAGGCAGTCCTTGCCCTCCTGCGGTTGCGGGTCCTCCCAGATGGTGAGCTCAGGAGCCGCGCCCTTCATGGCCCGGGCGTACGCCGTGATGAAGTCGTATTTCTCCCTGGTACTGGGCTCGTCGAAGATAGCCAACCCGAGCTGACCGGGCTGCAGGCCCAGATCACGCATGTGCCGGACCCAGAAGCGGGCCCAGTTCCCCACGCGAACCCGGAACTGGTCGGTCCCCACCTTCGCTCCGGCGAACTCCGCCCCAAAGCTCGGCGCCCCCATGTACATCTTCGCCCCCGGCCACAGCTTCACCCAGTTGTCGAAATGGGTGGTGTCGGGGTCCTTCACGAGGTTGCCGGCGGCGTCGTACTCGCCCTGAGGGAACGCCTGGCCCGAGGCCCACGGCCCGTTCACCAGGTGCTCGCGCAGGTAGCTGGTGAGCGCCAGGCGGTTCTGCGGCGTCACCCCGTACATGTGATCCGCGTTGGTGTACTCCCAGCCCCCCAGGCAGAGGGTCGCCCGATCGGGGAAGCGCAGCGGGTAGATCGTCAGGCGCACCGGCGCGCTCAGTGCAGCGCCGGAGCCCGGGGTGACCGTGACAGCTCCGGTGTGAGTTCCCGGCGGGACCGCGGTGGGATGGAAGCTCAGCCACACCTGGCGCGTCATCCCGGCGGGGACGCGGACCAGGTAGTCCGTCCCAACACGGCGCGCCGGGGGCAGCGCCGCCGTGACGGCGACAAAGCGCCGCGTCCCCACCGTGAGCGCCTCGTAGACCTCCAGGTAGGGCGGGTTGTCCCCGCCGGGCAGGCCGGTCACTCGCACGCGCACCTCTTCCTCACGGTCGGCGGCATTGGTGAGGTTGACCACGCCGGCGCGGTGCTCGTTGTCCATGGCATGCACTTCGATGAGCGGCCCAGCGTTACCGACCGGTTCCTCCGATGGCTCCAGCATCTCCCAGCGGTGCTTGGTCCACAGTCGGAGTGGGGGTTTGCCCGCGGCCCGCCACAGCGCGGCCTGGAACCGGAAGATGTCGCGCTCGAGGTCCGTCATCGGCAGCACGGCCCGGAAGCCCTCCATGGGCACGGTGGCCATCGTCTCAATCGCAGCCCCGAGCTCTGTGGCGCGTTGCTCCAGCGCGGGCCGCAACGCGGCGGGCAGCGCGGCGAGATCGGCCTGTGCCGCCGCCAGGTCGCGTCGCAGTTGCGCCCGGATCAGCTCGTCGGTAGCGCGCTGCTCGATGGATGCCGCAATGCTGGTGACCGCCGCCGAGGGGTATGCCTGGTTGAGCCAGGTGGCCTCGCCCTGGTACACCTCGATCTCGTCGGAGAACGTGCACGCGCCGGTCGGCTCGGCCCACAGGGCGACGTAGCGCCCATGGGTGCGGAGCTCGTCGGTCCACTGGCGATGTACCTGGTACTCGCCGTACAGCGGCAGGGGGGTGTGCCGGCGATGCAGCTTGACGAGGTCCCCCACTTCGTGCCATGACTTGCCGTCAGGACTGACGAAGATCAGGATCTGCGCCGGCCAGTACCCTCCCGCCACCCCGGCGGCAGTGTTGTACGTGAGGCCCTTGATCGGGCAGTCCTGCCCGAGGTCAATCGTGATCGTCGGGGTCTGGCCGGCCCAGCCCACAGTCGTCTTCTGGGTCCAGAAGTACCCCTGGGTGTAGACCCCGTCCGTCAACTGAAGCCTGTCATCGGGATCGGTGCAGTAGCTGTAGTTGCCCGGCGGGACGAGGGTGTAGGGCTTGTGGAGGGCCAGGTTCTCGCCGAGGTCAGGCAGCACCTGGCGGGGGACGCCGGTGCCGGCGCGGGTGATGGTGACCTGCGCCACCCCCACCTCGCCGGCACGCGCAGGCCGGCCCTCACGGTGCGCCGCATCGGCATAGACCTCGACATCGATGTCAGCCGTGACCGTCTTGAAGGCGAGCTTGCAGACGGTCCACTCGTTGCGAGCCTGGCACACGAGGGTCGTTAGCGGTTGCTTCCGGTCCGGCTGCGGCTCGCAAAAGTCGCACGCCTGCCGCAGTGGCCCGACGAAACCTGGCCCGGCCTCGCAGTGCATGCAGGGCCGGCCCTCGGGCCCCCCACCCTGTCGCCACGACCATTGCCCTCCCCCCGGCGTCTCCCAATCACGCGGGAGGGCAGGCGTTTCGCCCACCGCAGAGAAGTCGGGGTTCCGCACGATCTCAGCGCACAGGCCCGAGCTGCAGACGCCGATGCCGACCAGGAGCAGGCATGCTAGCCGGGACGGGGTGGCGTAACCCAACGGTGTACGAGGTCGGGGCAGTGGAGTTCTCATGATGCCCTCCTGCGTGTCGGGTGGTATACACCGGACGATGTCATCCTGAGGAGCGGACGCGGCTTCACAGAAGCCGCAGCGACGAAGGACCTGCTCCGGCCCACAAGCGCCCCTCCCCCCTACCCCAGTTGCTCCTCGCGGTAGCGGACGACGATCGCCTGCTCATCGGGGCACGTGGCAGTGCCCACCGCGTAGTACATCGTCACGATCGTGCCGTCATCAAGCTGCACGGTGCTGGGGTAGCCGGTGTCGGTATTGAGCGAATCCCAGCCGACCAGGGTCTGACCGGCCTCGTCCCAGGTCTCGCCCCCATCGCGGCTGAGTACAACGCCGGCCCCGAACTGACCGAGGCGGGAGCCATAGCTCAGCAGCAGATGCCCGCTCCGGAGCACCGTGGCGTCGAACGGCCACTGCTGCGCACGCAGCAGCCGACGGCTGCGCGTCCAGGTGTACCCCCTGTCACCCGATTCGCTGAGCAGCAGCCCCTCCCCGTCGGGCTCCTCGATGCGCGTGAAGGCCATCAGGCGCCCGTCCGGCAACTCGATCACCTGGGTCTCGTCGTGGCCGGGCAGTTGGCTGTAGTCACCCCAGGTCTGCCCGTTGTCGGTCGAGCGCAGGATACCGATGGCATTGGTGGGCATCTGGTAGATCACCATCAGTGCCGTGCCATCCGCGCAGACGGTGATCTTGCCGAACGGTGAGGGGCTCCGGAACGGGGCCCAGAACTCGCGCTTGGGCGACCATGTCCGCCCGCCATCGCCCGAGGTGACCAGGAATGGCAGGTAGGGG
>CAZIWQ010000091.1:0-3072 GCA_964542355.1 uncultured Armatimonadia bacterium | reverse complement strand
TTGCGGTAGGCATCGGCGTAGCGCTCGAGGAAGAACGGCAGGTAGGGGCCGGCCTCGAGGTCGAACGTCCCGTCCGCCCGATAGCTGTGCGCCTCGCCATAGGCGAGCACCAGCGTGCCGTCGGGCATCTGACCCAATGCCGGGTTGCGGTCGTCCCACTCGCTGTCGACGGCGACGATCGGGGAGGACCAGGTGCGTCCCCCGTCCGCCGAGCGGATGAAGTCGAGCCGCCCGCCGAGACCCACATGCGGCGCCCCGCCCCGAATGACGGCCCCCAATGTGCCGTCGGCCATCCGGATCATCACGGGGAAATACCCCTCACCACGGACGGCGATGATGCGTTCCGCGTCAGGCAGTGTGCGGAAGGGTTGTGCTGCGTCGGCCTTGCTGTCTGGCACTCGTCTCAGCCTCCGGTTTGCCGCACCAGGAAGATGCGGTCAGTGAAGATCGCGGTCACCTGCTCGGGGTTGCCCATCGGTGCCACCCAGAAGTACATCCCGCCCGTGAGGTCGCGGACGCCGAGGTCGTAGGTGTGGTAGGCGCCGTCAGCGGCCTGCTCGAGCTTCACGTCCATGGTGGTAACGCCTTTGCGGGCCCTGGCATCGTACAGCCCGATCTGGAAGGCCGGCCCGCGCTTGGCCTTCGCCTCACACCGGGCGACGAGATAGCAGCGCCACTTGCCCAGTGCCGTCAGGTCGCCGGGTACCGGGTACTGAGTTGCCCACTGGTTGTGGCTGCCCGGCATGCGGGCGGCGCGCCCGTCCGAAGCCGCGGGGTCATCCACCGCGGTGACCCACGAGCCGAGCCCGTGGAGCGTGAACTCGCCCTGCTGGACGTCGGTCCACGCGTCGGCCGTGAGGCCGGCCACCTCCGCCGGCGGCGTCGGCTCCTTGCCGGGCGCAGGAAACTTGGCGCGCAGGTCCGGCTCGTAGGTCTGGAAGCCACGGCCCTCGCGGTAGTTGCCGACATCAAACCGATGCGCCGTCGCGATGAACTCCTCCACGGCGGCCCGGGGGTCGTCCGGGCCTGTGAACGGCGTCCCGGTCATCGCCGCCAGCCGCTTGAAGCCGACATAGCGCTGCAGGAAGGTGTGGTCGAGCGGCAGGCGTGCCCGGCGCACGCGCGTGCTCAAGAGCGGGTCCGCCTTGACCCGCTCCGCAGCCTCCTTGAACAGCTCGGCCGCGCGGCTGGCTGTCGCCATGTCCATCCAGGTGGAGGTGTCGTTCATGTAGCAGGACAGATATGCGCCGGCGTGCTCGACGGCATCGTGGATCAGGTCGAGGTACTGCTGCAGCGGTGTCGCGGCCGCCCCGTAGTAGCCCCGGAGGAACTCCGCGATCAGCGCCCTGTCGTCCCGCGTCGGGTCCCACATCAGGTGCGCCAGCAGCCACGCGCGCAGCTCCGGGAAGTCGCTGCACGAGCAGCCGGTATCGCCCTGCTCGAACAGACCGATCGCCTTGTTCTCCACGAAGAAGCGGATGTTGGGCGCCAGCACACGCAGGTTGGGGTGCGGGATCATATAGTTCGCGAAGTCGGTGACATAGTCCCAGATGTAAAGCTGCGGGGCCACGGCGCTCCAGCCCTCGATGTCGTGCTTGAACTTCTCATTCTGCGGGCCGGTGCCCAGCGGCTGCGCGTATGAGCACTCGATGGTGCACAGCCGCACGATGACGTTGTGCCGCGGCTTCACCAGCTTCGGCGGAGTGCGGGTGTAGGTGTAGGCGAGGGTCTCGACGAGAGTCTGCGGGAACTCTTTCTCGATGTCGGCGGCGACCGCGTTGACGAAGCGGATCAGGTTGCCCGACTCCGCGCCTTCCTCGGCCACGACGCGGGCGCAGTTCGCGCACTGGCAGGGACCGTGACAGTCGTTCTGGGCGAGGGAAATGATCCCCGCGGTCGGGTCCTTGCGCAGCCACTGCAGGGCAACCTGCGTCAACTGCTGCCGCATCGCCTCGTTCGTCAGGCAAAGCTGGGCACGCTCGGCGACGCGCTTGCCGTTGATCTCGCTGTACCATTCGGGGTGCGCCTGGAAGTACTTCGCCGGTGGCAGCAACTGGTCGAAGGTGTGGCACCACCCCAGGAGGCGATAGTGGCCGCCGTACTCGGGCGTACAGCGGGCGAAATGGCCGTTGCAGCGCGAGCGCGCAGCGTACACGCCCTCCAACGCGCCACGGTAGAACGCCTCGCGGTACTGCAGCTTCGGCACGTAGGTGAGGTCCAGTGCAGGGACCTCCAGCGTTGGCGTCTGCGGGATGAACACCTCATCAGGCCGCGAGCCCCACCAGCGCACCCCGACCACGTCCTCGAGGAAGCTGTACACCGCATACAGTGTCCCGCGCGGCCGCCCCCCTAGCAGGTACAGCTTGTTCTCGCGCGTGCGCATGAGGATGCCATCGTGCTTGAGCGTCGCGAGGTCGAAGTCAGGGAAGGCGGCGCGGAAGTCGGCGGTCTGGCCGACGACGATCTGCCCGGACATCGCCTCGGGCGCCGCCCCCTCCGAGTAGATCGGCAGCTCGGCCCCGGTGACGAGCTTGAGGTGCGCCTGCAGCTCTCTCGCCGCGGTTTGCTCAGCCGGCGCCGCCTTGTCCTCGGCCACCACGATCATCATGTCCGACTTGCCGTCGCGCGCCACGGTGATCGCGGCGGCGTGGGCTCCCAGACCCAGTACCAGGCTCATGACGAACGCACTCGCTCGGCGCATGATTGAGCTCCTTGGGCGGCCGGCCGCCTCGAATGGGAGTCCGCAGTCCTTGCCATACGCGGCCCTCAACCTCCAGTGTCGCCTGCGGCGCGCTACGCGTCGCCTTGTTTCCCCACGCAGCCTCCGCCTTCCTTGTCACACTCCCCCTTCCTTCTCATAGGCGCTCGCTTACGAGCCTTTCGCGGAAGTCGTGCTGGCGCGGCTTCCAGTCGCGCCGCTACCGCGTGCCCAGTGCCCCCTTGTAGGAGCGGCTTCCAGCCGCGATGGGTGAGGCGACGCGCGCGGGGCTATTCGCGGCGCGCTGGGAGCGGATGGCCGCGGCTGCGACGGTGCTGTCTCTTCCCATGGGAAGTCGCGGCTGGAAGCCGCTC
>CAZIWQ010000090.1:0-12052 GCA_964542355.1 uncultured Armatimonadia bacterium | reverse complement strand
CCTCAGTCGCCGGCCGGCCATCCAGGAGGAATGAGAACGGGAAGGCTGTGCCTTCGCGCATGTCGGTCTGCAGTCGAGCGAGCCGCTGGTCGACGGCCTGCAGCTCGCCGGTGGTGGGTGTTCCGCTATGCATGGGATTCCTCCATGGGAGTTCCGGGAGTTCCGAGGACACCATACTCATCTCTCCCATTAGGTCCTGGGCTTCCGGGACAACACGTGAGAGATAAGCATGGTGTCCCCAGAACTCTACGACACAAACTGCAGCGAGTAGAGGTCGGCGTCGCTCATGGTGATCTCCATCGTCACCGGCGTGCCGGAGAGCGCCGCCACCTCGCCCGCCTCGAAGGCCACTCTCCGGTCAAGGCTGTCGCCGAACAACTCGCACGAATCCAGCGCCGTGCCGTCGTCTCCGGTGAGCCTGATCCTCACGTAGCCGGCCGCGGAAGTCGCGAAGTTGACCGACAGTGAGCGGCCCTCGAAGATGAACCGTCTCGTCACGACCCGGCAGGGCTTGTACGTCGCATGGTAGGAGACGAACCCGTCGATCCTGATCGTGTGCCGCCGCAGCCTGGCGGGTAGCCGCGACCAGTGGTTCTCAAAGGTGTACAGCGAGAGCTCAGTGGGCGCGCCGGGCACATCGCTCGGCGTCTCGACCATGCCCAGTGCCGGGTAGCAGTCGCCATAGACCCAGTTGAGCTCATGCTCCGGCCCCGGTGTCATGAACGCCTCGTCCCACCGCCGCCACGTCGTGCCGTCGCGGGAGGACATGAAGACGCAATCGGTGGTCGTGAGCCCATAGCGCGGGTGCATCGCCATCCGCTCCCGACGCCGGTCTGCGCCCGCGAGCTGATCGAAGTTCGGAGTCCACTCTCTCCTCTCCACGTACCGCGACGGGAACCCGATGAACATGTGGTCCGCGCGGTAGTACGACTGGACAACGTTGGTGTAGAGCGGGTAGTCATCGGCACCGCCAAAGTCGAGCAGGACGGGGACTGTCCACTGCTTGAAGTCCGGCGACACCATCCAGCGCACATCCCGGATGCCGGCGTTCAGGTCGTTGTCCGGCACGTTGTGGAAGTCGCGGAGGTAGCAGAAGTACTGGCTCGTATGCCTGTCCCAAAGAGCGACATTGAGCGTGTCGAACTTGCCGCGGTCTGTCATCGGCCACGACTTGCGGAAGTGGATGCCGTCTGCGCTCGTGAAGCACCACAGGTGATGGTCCCTGCCGTCAAGGCCAACCCCCTTGTACCGCTCATTCCGGGGGCAGGCGGGATTGCCGTCCTTGAAGACCGAGAAGTTGTCGAAGGCGGCGGTGGCGTTGTCGAGGATGATGTTGTTCGCCGTTGAGCCCTGGAACTCGCAGAGGTTCAGGACGGGCCGGGTCCACGTCTTGCCGTCCGCGCTCTCGGCGTAGCAGACGACGATCGGGCCATGCCGCGTTGCCGCCGGCTCCATCGCCTCCCAGCCGAGGTAGTAGAGGCGGTAGCACCCCTCGTCGTGCAGCAGGCAGTGGAAGTCGCAGCCGTCGCCCTCCCACGGCCGGTCGTGCTCGATGACGACCTCCCGTGCCTGCGGGTGATGTAGTCTGAGTTGTGCTGTGGTCTGCCGCGTGTCGATGAGGTACTCGTCCCAGAACACCTCGCGGCGACTGCCGATGTTGACGGGGTTGGGTGGTTCCATGGTACTGCTCTGGTTCGCCCTGCATGCCATCCTACCTGCTGTCGGCGCGCGGAAGCAGCAGGAGAAGTGTGCTCTGGGCACGAAAAGGGTAAAGGAGGGATAGGACCACAGTCCGGTATCATCTGAGGAGGATAGAGTGATGAGACGACATGGCTTCACCCTGATTGAGCTGCTAGTCGTGATCGCGATCATCGCCATTCTGGCGGCGATCCTATTCCCGGTCTTTGCCAGAGCCCGTGAGAAGGCACGGCAATCCTCATGCTCCTCGAACCTGAAGCAGATCGCCCTGGGCGCCCTGATGTACATGCAGGACTACGACGAGCGCAGCGGGTACCTCTGGAACTGGTGGGAGCAGTGGGCGCCCTACATCAAGAACGACCAGATCTGGGTCTGCCCCAGTGACACCGCGACCTACAGCTACTGCCTGTTCCGGCAGTTCGACAGCCGCGCCCTGGGCCAGTTCAAGTACCCCGCCACGACCGCGATGTGCGGCGACACGGGCGGCACCGGGGCCGGTCACCAGCGCTACTCGCAGTACAGTACCTGCTGCTCAACCGGCACGATCCGCGCCTACCGCGATCTTTCCGACCGTCACAATGAGGGCCTCAACATGGCGTTCGTGGACGGTCACGTCAAGTGGATGCGCCGCAACGAGGCCACGGATGACAAGTGGTACCCCTGTGGTGGCAACATCCAGTAGTGCCGTCCTGTCAGCCAACACCCGGCCCCACCGGCCCGGCGGCCGGTGGGGCTCGCGGCGTGTCCGACCCGCGCAGCACAACACGTGCGCGCCGGCGGCGGCGCAGGCAAGCAGGAATGGTGTCTGTCACTCGTGTTCCGCTGCGCGAGCAACCCAATCTTCCGCGCGTGGGCGCTCGAGTGTGCCGTGTTCCTGGCGGCCCTGGCACTGCGCTTGGCCGTCGTGGCGCACACACCCCCGGCCGACGACGCCTTCATCACCTTCCGCTATGCGGCCAAGCTCGCGTCCGGCGTCGGCTTCGTCTTCAATGACGGCGCGCATGTCCTGGGCACCACCACGCCGCTCTTGACCCTCCTGCTGGCCGTTCCGGGTCGGCTCGGCCTGGACATCGCGCAGGCGGGCCTGGCCGTATCGGTGTTGGCGTCGGCTCTGTGCTGCTCCTTGCTCTTCGGCACCATCCGCACGTCCGACGGCAGCCTCGCGGGGGCGGCGGTGGGCGCCCTGCTGCTCGGGCTGGGCGGGGCTCAGGCGTACGCGGCAGCCTCCGGCATGGAGACGGCCCTGATGTGTGCGCTGATGCTGGGCAGCTATCGCCTGCTCCTCGCACATCGGATGTACGCGGGAGGGCTGCTGGCCGGGCTGGTGGCCGTCACGCGCCCCGAAGGGCTGGTGTGGCTGCTCCTGTATCTGGTCTTCCTGCGACGCGAGGACCGGTGGCACTGGCGGGCGGCGGCCGTGGGCCTGCTACCGGTGCTCCTGTGGGGGCTGTTCGCAACACTCTACTTCGGCTCGGCAGTGCCGCGGTCCGTCGGGGTCAAGCTCGAGCTCGGACGAGCGATGACCCTCGGGTGGGCCTGGTCGGTTGACATGCTGCTATCCCCACTGGGCCCGCCACTGTACCTCGGCCTCCTGGCCGTGGCGGGAGTGCTGTTGGCCGGCCGACGCCGCCACGAACTGCTCCTCCCCCTCGGCTTCGCCCTCGCCTTCGTGGCCGTCTACGCTACCTTGCACCCCAAGATCTTCCCATGGTATCCCGGTCCGCTGGACACTGTCGCGTGTCTCACCATGGCCGCCGTCGCCGCCGACGCCCTGTCACCGACCCGTCGCGACACAACCGCCCGCCAGCGTCGGGCCCAACTGGGCTACGCCGGGATCGTCACGGTGTGCCTGGCCATGGTGCTGACGGCGCGCGCCAGAGGCTATCCAGCGTATCTGTCGCCCCCGACCATTCCCGAAACGCGCCTGGTGTTGGCGCGGTGGCTCCATGAGCACAGCCGGCCCACCGACACGCTGCTGGTGGGCGACCTCGGTTACGCCGGGTACTACAACCTCGACCGCCGGGTGGTGGACTACTTCGGCCTCGTCCTGCCTGCTCTGCGTATGCCGGACAGGGTGGCACCTAACGCTGCTCTGGTTAGCGACTTGGTTCGTGAGGCCGTGAGGTTGGAGCGCCCCAAGCTCGTGGTGCTGCCTCGCCCGTCGGGTTCGGCCACGTCAGAGCTGCTGCTGCGCTACCCACTGCCTCCGGGGTACCAGGCCATCGAGACTCCGAGCCTGCCGGACTACCACGTTCTCTCGCGTCCCCAGAACTCTATCCCAGCGAAACGCCCTGCCGGCCCAGTGCGCTCTGCACTGCACCGACGTCTACTTGCGCCGGTGTGACGCCCTGACTGGCCGCCACGGCTGCGGTCACTCCCGCCCCTTGCCCCACGATCATCGTCACCGGCATGACGCGCAGCAGTTCGCATGGTTCGCAGGCGGCGCTGCGGCCGCTGCCAATGATCAGGCCCTCGACCTCCTGCGGTAACAGGCACCGCAGTGGCACGTCGAAGGCCCGGTCGGTGCGGTAGAGCCGTTCCTGCTCGATGACCACCCCGCGCCCGACTGCGTCCGCGAAGTGCGGTCCCTCCTGGTAGAGCTCCTGTGTCAGCACGAAGTCGGTCTGCAGCCGGCGCGTGCGGCGCAGCCCCGGGGCGTTGGCTGTGGCTACCACGAAGCTATCCGCGAAGCCAGGCATATGCTGTTTGAGGAAGCCGGCGGTGTGATGTGCCAGCTTGCGGCCCTCCCGCAGGAAGTATGACAGTCGCTCGCCGTCGGGCTCCACCAGCTCAAAGGCGCCGGTGTTGATCGTCATCGTCCTGGTGGCGCGGCTCCCGTGCATCTGGAAGGTATCCATCCACTTGAAGTCGCGCCACTGTCGTGAGTACTCCCCGCGCGCGATCGGGCCCTGCACCGCCCGCATCTTCGTTGCCCCCCAGTGCATGAACTGCAGGATGCCAGTGTCCTCGTAGAAGTCCAGGGCCTCGGCCAGCGTCAGGGCGATGTCAGTCTCCGAGACATACTCCGAGGGATCGTCGCGCACATACTGCGCCAGGGCGTCCAGGTCCACGTTGCCCATCCGGAAGACGCAACTGTGTGGCACCATGTGCTCGGGCCCGACGTGCAGGGGAGCTCCCGCATAGGCGGCGACGTCGGCGTCGCCCGTGGCATCCACGACGCAGCCGGCACGCAGCGTCTGGCACCCGGAGCGGTTCGCGATCTGCAGGCCCACGACCCGCCGCCCCTGCTTGACGACGTCGGTCACCAGCGTGTCATACAGGATCGTGACGCCGGCTTCCGCCAGCATCTCGTCCATGGCCAGCTTTCCCAACTCGCCGTCGAAGACGATATGGCCCCGATGCTGGTCCCAGTGGCGGTGGGCCGCACCGAGTGCGACCAGGCGCTCAATCAGCTCCAGCGGCCGCCCGCGCACGACCAACTCGTGCCGCGTGTTGTGGAGGAAGTTACACAGGCAAGGTTCCAGTGAAGCGGTGCTCACACCGCCCGCGAAGGGCTGACGCTCGACCAGCACGACTTGCGCGCCTGCCTTCGCCGCGGCCGTAGCCGCCGCGACCCCTGCCAATCCACCGCCGGCAACCGCGACGTCATAGGACGTTTGCTTCATCAGGCGAACCTCCTGCGGGGCGTCGGCGTCAGTCCCGGGCCTCCCGCGAGTTCCTGGCGCGCGTAATGGTCACGCTCTGAGGCGTGGGTGAGGAGCCCGCGACGGTACGGCTCGCGCCCCGGGAGAGCCCCCGCAGCTCGCCGGCCCTGGCGCGATGCCCGAGGCACACGGCCGCGTCGGCGGCCCCCGGAGGCGGTCCCCGCTACATCAGGGCCAGCTTCCACCTCACGTGCTTGGGCATCAGTAGTAGCAGCTCGATGGGCTTGGCGTCCTCAACCGGGAACAGGGTGTTGCGGTCACCGAAGCCCGGCGCGAAGACCTGGTAGCAGGTGCATTTGACCTCTTCGAAGTTGAGGCTCACCAGGAGCTTGAGGCGACCCTCAACGTTGCGGCACAGCGCCAGCTTCATGCTGGGGATGACGCGGCCCTGGCGGCAGTAGTCCATCAGTACGGCCGAGCTCTTGTCAATCTCCTTGGTGAAGACGATGGCCTTACCCTCCGGGTAGGCGAAGCTGCCCTCGTTGCGTTCCGGGACCGCGCCACTGAGCAACGCCAATGGCTGCGGCAGGTCCGGGATGTTGTGGATCACGTTCACCCCCACGATCCAGTTGCTGTACTGGTCGCCGGAGAAGGTCCCGGTGGCTCCCGGCACGGACATCAGCAAGTGCCCCAGGTCGTGGGCTACGGCGGCCGTACTCAGACTGACGACGACCATCACCATGACACCCAGGTAACCACTGCGCATGGTACATCCTCCTCTTCAGAGGTACTTGCGGCCATAATCTGCCTTCTGCAAGCGCGCGCCAATCCCTGCCCCCGACCCATCTCAGCGGTACACCTCCGCCAGCGGCGCGCAGTCCCACGGCCAGTCTGGTGTCCCCGCGCTGTCGGGCTTCCCACTTCCATTCGCGTGGGGGATAGCCCCCCTACTTCCCGACCTGCGCCTTGATCCCGAGGTCCGCCAGGGCTTGCTGCGCCTTCGCCGCCGACAGCGGCCTATTGCGCGTGTTGACCGGCGCGACCATCGTGAGCTTCGCACCCAGTGCCCGGTAGCAGTCGGGGAGGTCCAGGGTCCGCAAGACGCCGGGGAGCATCCCCGACAGCGGCCAGACATAGCTCTCGTCCTCGGCGATGGCGGCATAGGACAGCGGGGCGTGCTTGAGCGTGACCTCCGCCACGCGGTCGTCGAGGAGGGCCGCAAAGAGCGCGGGGAGACAGCCGCGCCCCCGCCCGGCGAGATGCACGCGCGTGTACCCGCGGTCGGCGATCAGATCGAGGACCGACAGCACGTCATGCACCCGCCAGCCGAGGCTGGTCTCCCCCAGCATCATCGCCCAGTAGGCGTAGAAGAAGTCGGAGCCGTACGGCGCCAGGAAGACGTCTGCGCCGCAGGTGTTCGGCTGCGACTCCCCGGTGCCGCGGACGTCCACGGCGAAGAAGCGCTCCGCCGTCCGGGCCAGGCGCCGGGCGAGCGGCTCCTCCCGCAGGTCCGCATCGCTCGACAGGTCGGGCAGGTAGAGAACTGCGCGCTCCCCGGGGGGAATGCGCGAGCCGAGGTGCTCATGGTCGAGCATCGTGACGGCGACCTGAACTCCCGGCGCGGTGGCCACGGAGTAGTGCACCGGGATGGCGGGATACTCCCGCGTGCCCCAGGAGCGCATCAGGCGGTAGTCGGGAACGCCGCTCCGGCGCGGGAGGCACAGGAGACGGGCGAGGGCCTTCGGCAGCGCCGCCGGCGCGAGGGGCTTGCGGGCCGCCCCGAGTGCCCGCGACTTCTCCGCCGTGAAAGCGGGCACCATCTTCGGCTTCAGCTCCGCCACCTGCCCCGACTGCGTCACCCACAGCGTCTCGTCCGGCTCCGCGACCAGCGCCGGTTCCTGGCTCCCCTCGCGCTCCTTCCCGGTCGCCCGGTTGAACCAGCCGTACATCGCCTCCCGCTGTCCGATGGCGTAGCTGTGGAAGCCCTGGCCGGTGTAGAGGGCGACGTTGTCGGGATGTCCGAGCAGGCGGTACAGGTGCCGGAGGCGGGCGAAGACCTCCTCCGACCCGCGCACATCGAAGAAGTCCTTCTCCTCGGTGAGCAGGATCAGCGGCTGCGGGGCATGGACGGCGAGGAAGTCATCAATGTCGAGGCCGAGCGCAAGGGCCGCCGGCGGGTCTTGCTCGCTATCGGCCGGCAGTTCATTCTCGAGGTTGCGCCGCCAGGTGGTGACAAAGCATGAAGGCGCCGCCATGGTGAAGCGGCGCTCGCAGGCCAGCAGCCAGGTGGTCATCGTCCCGCCGCCCGAGCAACCGGTGAGCCCCACCTGATTCGGGTCCGCCTCGGGACGGGAGAGCAGATAGTCCAGCGCGCGGATGCCGTCCCAGGCCCGCCAGCGACCGATCCAGTCGCCGACGAGCGACTGCTGGTTGCCGGCCTGGATGTGATCCAGCACCGAGCCGCCATAGCGCGAGCCGCCCTTCCCGTCGGGATACACCAGGCGCTCGCCCTGGCCGAGCGGGTCGAACACGAAGGTCACATAGCCCTTCATCGCCAGGCCCTGGCAGAAGTGCTGGTAGGCGGAATAGGCCTTGCCGTTCATCGAGTGCCCGCAGACGCCGAGCACACACGGTGCCGGAGACTCCCGCCCTGTGGGGAGGTAGAGATTGCCGGTCACGGGGAAGTCGGGGCGGCTCTCGAACAGGACCTTCTCGACCCGGTAGCCGTCCCGCTCGAAGCCGCCGGTGACGCGGGCATTCAGTGGCGTGCGCTGCGGGTACGGGCCGAAGATGCTGTGCAGCTTCTTCTGCGTCACCGCGATATAGGCGAGGGCCTCGGCGCGGGTCTTCATCGCGCGCTTGCGCGCGGTGTGCTCGGCTTCGACCGCACGCACGCGGTCCATCACGTAGTCCTGCATCATGTGGGGCAGGCGGTTGAGTGGATCCACGGGGATGACCTCGCTTCAGGATCGAGTGATAGGGCAACGCTTGCGGCGCGCCGGTCGTGGCCGCTGTAGGCCCGGCTCGCCGCGACGACCGATGAGCCGGTAGTCGCGCCGCGACCGCTCGCGGTTGCGGCCGCGCCGGAGGGGTGGCGAACCGCCGTCAGGCCGATGGCGACTCGAACCGACGCGCCAGGCCCTCGCGCGCCCTGGCGAGCTCCTCGCCAAAGTCCGGACGGGTCGTGACCTGTTCCCCACTGAGCTCCAGCATCTCCCGCAGGACCCTCGCGGCGTCGCTTTCCGGGTAGCGGTCCGCGATCTTGCGGGCGACGATCTGGACCTCGTTCAGCCGCGGCAACGCCTCGATGAGCCGATCCACGATCGGCAGGATCTCGGACGGCTGCACCATGTCCTCGAGCACCAGCGACCACTGCCGGTAAGCCTCGTATGTCACCGCGCCGTTGATCAGATCGCGCATGGTGAGGGAGAACTGGCAGGTGAGCGCCTCGTCGGCCCCGGCCGGGAACAGCCCGCCCTTGTAGTCATAGCGGGGCTGGGCGAAGTGGTCGTTGCGGTAGGCCTCGCGCTGCGCCGGGTCGCGCCAGTCTGGCACGTGCTGCGGTCTTCCCTCCTCCACCGAGGACCGATAGGCCAGCAGACCAGGGATCGTGCAATCGGCGGCGGTGAAGACGTCGAAGGGAGCCGGGACACCCTCGAGGATCTGTCGGGCGAAGTAGTACAGGACCCAGAAGTCGCCACCGCCGTGCCCGGTAGCGGCGGCCATCTCGCCCAGCTCATCCCAGCGCGGGGTGACCTCGAGCTTGGGGGAGGCGCCGCTGCCGCCCAGGCGCACGCGGAGGTGGCCATCGATGAGCTCAGCGGAACCCTTCGTGCCCCAGAGGCGCTGCTGGTGCGTATCATTCGTCGTGGCTCCCATGAGGTTGCGGACCACCGCGCCATTGGACATGTTGATCAGCGAAGGCCCCATCCCGCCCATCCCAGTCAGCGCCGAGGTCAGGTAGCCGGGCAGGTCTCGCTGGGCGGGCAGGGCCACCACCCGCGTCGGCCGGGTGCCGCTGATCAGCATCATCGGTCCCAGCGAATGGGTGTTGTAGTAATGGAAGTTGAGCCAGGAGCGCCAGTTGTGGGCCTGGTTGCCGGGGATGACGGGCGTGCCGTCGATGTACGTGTACGCCAGGGTCCGGCACTCATGGACGTACTCGTACTCGCCGTACATCAGGTCCCCGAACAGCCCTTCGTGCCACTTGCGGGCCAACCACGCATGGGCGGCCGTGAAGGGATAGTTCTCCGCCAGGTTGTAGACGAGGCCGCTGTGCTCGACAGCCTCAACCAGGGCGACCCCCTCCGCCATCGTGTGGAACGACGTGACCTCGGAGAGCACGTGCTTGCCGGCCCTCAGGCAGGCAATGGCGTCGCCCGCGTGGGACGGGCAATAGGTGGCCAGGAGTACGGCATCGAAGTCGTGCGCCAGGAATGCCTCGGCATCATCAGTGGCGAAGGCATCAGGATGCTCCGCCAGGAACCGGTCCCGCATGTGCTTTGTGTAGTCACAGCCGGCCACGACATCGATTCCCAGGGCACCGCAGGTGTGGTAGAAGGAACTCCCGCGCCCCAGGCCCCAGATCCCGAGCCGAAGGCGCTTGTTGCCCGTAAAGAACGAGTGTGTCATCGGGTTCATCTCCTTGCGCACTTTCCCTGATCGCGGTTCGTGGGACGCAGGTCCTGCCCGGTATGTGCTCCACGGCCTGCGTCTCGCTATGGCACGGGTAGCCGTTCCCTCAGGCTCAGGCTCAGACCTCCAGCCGCCCCGTGCGCCTATGGCAGCGGAGGGCCTCCGCCTGTTGCTCGGCCAGCCCCCGGGCAAGGAACGCCCCCCAATCCGTCTCCCGCCGCCACAGCGGACCCGTCACCGCCAGCCTGTCGTTCGCGCCCGGCCAGATGCGGAGCAGCACTGCTCCCCGGTACGCCGTCGCCTCCGTCAGCAACTCCGCCCCGGACTAGGGCCGGGGCTTACCCGGGGGGAGCCGGCGAGGTGAACACCCGCACCCGGTCGATCTGCGTCTCCCGGTACAGGTACAGCCCAACCATCTCGTGCCCCGGGCCTATCAGCGGCGCGGGGTCGCGCGCCTCGACAATCGTCTGGCCGTCCACGACGAGGCGGAGGACATCGCCGGCGAGCTCCGCGATGATGTGATGCACTTTGCCCGGCTCGATGAAGCGGGGCACGCTGCGGTCCTCGAGGTCCCGGTCCTCCCGCAGGAGGCGGTTGAGGGTGTTGCCGGCACCGCCGAACTGCAGGAGGTAGCTATGCTCCCGCACGCTGCCGGAGACCACGTTGGCGCTGTGGATGGCCGGGCTGAAGTCGCAGGGCTTGGCGGCCCGGGTCACCGCGTCGAACTCGAGGCGCTGGCAACCGGCGAACTGCTTGTCGATGAGGATCTCCGCCGGCGCTCCCGCGCCGCAGAGCTTCCCCTCCGCGATCCGCCAGTCACCGCACAGCACCCGCCAGTCGGCACCCGGCTCCGCCCGCTCGAAGTCATCGCTGAACACAAGCTTCCAGTCGCGTGGGGCAGGGGTGGCCCCGGCCTTGACGCGCTGCAGTTGGGCGAGGACCGCCGCGCGGTCGTCGGGGGTGAGGCCCGGGGCCCGCAGCACCGCGTCATACTCGTAGCCGGCGAGGTAGAGCAGGCCGTCCTGGAAGCTACAGTCGGCGAGGCGCCGGCGCACCCGCGAGCGCTGGGCATCATCGCCCGCGAGCTCCAGTGCGCGGGAGAACCACGCCCGGGCCTGCGCGGTCTTCCCCGCCGTGGAGGCGCCCTCCGCCGCCGTCAGCGCGTCCTGGTAGGTAGGGAGGTCCTTGTCCCACACGACGGGGGACTTGATGCCATACAGGTTGTCATGCAGATTCACCCGCGTGGTCCCGCCCGCCGGCCAGGGCAGCAGCATCTGCCGCCCCGGTTGTGTCTGGAAGAACCAGTTGTGGTGGATGTCGGCCTCCTGTACCGGCACACCCCGGATGCCAATGGCCGTCACCGGCGCTCGGAAGGTGTTGTGATGGATCTTCAGCCAGTCCCCCGCGATGTTCGTGCCATCCTGCCGGTCCGACCCACCGTGCATGTCGAAGCAATGACTGAGCGACACGCCCAGCTCGAGGTTGTGCCGTGCTTCATAGGCGTTGCCCGGCTTGCCCGTCCCGGCGATGGAGTGGCGGTTGGCGTCAAAGACGTTGTACTCGATCAGCGAGACGCCCGCCGCGCCGTAACCGTGGGACACCCCGTAGCCGAGGCCGTTCATCTGGTTGTGATGGATGTAGTTGTGGTGGACGTGGTGGTCCTTGCCGTCCGCGAGGAAGATGGCGGCATGGCTCCAGCCCGAGAGCTCGCAGTTGTCCACCTCCAGCCCGTCGAACTTGCTGGTGATGCCCTGGCAGATGGGGAACTTGTAGTAGTAGGCGTGCTGGATCTTGCTGTCGCCGTTGCCGCGTTTGGGGTCGAAGGAGCGGGCGTGGTGTTCGAGGCGGCGTTTGGGGTCCGGCCCCCGCAGCCATACGCCAGTGAGGCGCACCTTAGGGCCGAGGGCGCGGACAAGCGGCGTCGTGGCGAAGTTGTCGCTGTAGATGACGGCGCCGCGGGAACCGTTCGCCCCCCGGTTGCTCGCCAGTGTCACTCCCTCGGGGATCTCGATGACAAAGGCCTCGGCGAAGACCAGAGTCGTGGCATCATAGTCGCCGGCGGGATCGAGGTAGACGACCTGTCCGGCCTTCGCCTTGGCGAGCGCCCCCCGCAG
>CAZIWQ010000089.1:0-12118 GCA_964542355.1 uncultured Armatimonadia bacterium | reverse complement strand
AAGCCGCATGCGCTCCTCAGGATGACAGTGACCAGCAGGTGCGGTTCGTGCGGCCACCGACGGGTTGGCCAGAAAACAGCGGCGTCGTCTCGCTCGACACGCCCCCCCGCCGTCGGGACGGTCGGCCTACGCGAGTGCGGCTCGTCTCCCGCCGCAGTCCCTCGTAGTCCGGCCCCTCCGCACGACCGCGCGCAACAGCTTCGCACGGCCGGAAGCCAGCGCGTGGAGACCCGGCCGACACGGCCACTTCCGGCCGGGTCTCTAGCGCCGAGATGGCTGTGAGTGGCCTCTGCGAGCCTCTGAGCGTAGCGTCGCGGCCTCAGAACGACCTCTCGGCCGCTCTTCCGGGGGCCCCTCGCGGGAGGGGATGTGCTACAATGGCACCGTCGTGCCAGCGTCGCGAATCGGAGGCCGGACGGTGCCCCAGTTCAAGGTCATCTCGGAGTATGAGCCCGCGGGCGACCAGCCGCAGGCGATCGACAATCTGACCGCGGGCCTCGCTGCCGGCGAGAAGCAGCAGGTCCTGCTGGGGATCACCGGATCGGGCAAGACCTACACCATCGCCAAAGTCATCGAGCGGGTCCAGCGGCCGACGCTGGTGATCGCCCACAACAAGACGCTCGCCGGCCAGCTCTGCGCCGAGTTCCGCGACTTCTTCCCCGAGAACGCCGTCGAGTACTTCGTCAGCTACTACGACTACTACCAGCCGGAAGCCTACCTGCCCCAGACGGACACCTACATCGAGAAGGACTCGCAGATCAACGAGGAGATCGATCGCCTCCGCCACTCGGCGACGCAGTCGGCGATGCAGCGGCGCGATATCGTGATCGTGGCGTCGGTCTCCTGCATCTTCGGTCTCGGCTCGCCCGAGCAGTACGAGGAGATCACTCTGCGCGTCCACACGGGCCAGCGGATCGATCGCGAGGAGATCCTGCGCCAGCTCGTGAAGATGCAGTTCTCGCGCAACGATGTGGCCCTCGACCGCGGTACCTTCCGCGCCCGGGGTGATGTGGTCGAGGTCCATCCCGTCGATGAGGACCTCATCATACGCATCGAGCTGTTCGGCGATGAGATCGAGCGCATCGTGACGCTGGACCAGCTCAGCGGTGAGCTGCTGGAGGAGAAGCAGCACACCGTCGTGTTCCCGGCCTCGCACTATGTGGCTTCGCGCGAGCGCATTGACGTCGCCCTGTCGTCGATCGAGCAGGAGCTGAACGAGCGGCTCGACCACTACCACGCGCAGGGGCGCGTGCTCGAGGCCCAGCGCCTCGAGCAGCGCACGCGCTATGACCTCGAGATGATCCGGGAGATCGGCTATTGCACGGGGATCGAGAACTACTCGCGCCACTTCGACGGCCGCTCACCGGGGCAGCCGCCGTACACGCTGCTCGACTACCTTCCCGCGGACTACCTGATGGTGGTCGACGAGTCCCACCAGACGATCCCGCAGCTCCGTGCGATGCTCCACGGTGATCGCTCGCGCAAGGACTCGCTGGTGAAGTATGGCTTCCGCCTCCCCTCGGCCTACGACAACCGCCCGCTGACGTTCGACGAGTGGGAGCAGCACATGAACCAGGTCATCTACACCTCCGCGACGCCGGGGCCGTACGAGCTGAGCCATGCCGCGCGGATCGTGGAGCTGATCGTGCGGCCGACGGGACTGATCGATCCGCCGGTTGAGGTGCGGCCGACCGCCGGCCAGATCGATGACCTGATCGGCGAGATCCGCAACCGCATCGCGCGTGACCAGCGCGTCCTGGTGACAACCCTGACCAAGCGGATGGCGGAGGACCTCACCGACTACCTCGCCGAGTTGGGCATCCGCGTCCACTACCTCCACAGCGATGTCGACACGCTCGATCGGCACGAGCTGCTGCGCGACCTGCGCCTGGGCGAATACGACGTGCTGGTGGGCATCAACCTGCTGCGCGAGGGGTTGGACCTGCCGGAAGTTGGCCTCGTCGCGATCCTCGACGCCGACCGCGAGGGGTTCCTGCGGTCGGAGACCTCACTGATCCAGACGATGGGGCGGGCGGCGCGCCACCTCGAGGGCCGGGTCATCATGTACGCCGACACCATCACGCGGTCGATGCAGGCGGCGCTCGGGGAGGCGGAACGGCGGCGCGCCAGGCAAGTGGCGTACAACGCCGAGCACGGCATCACCCCCGAGGGCGTCCGCAAGGCGATCCGCGACACAGTGCGGGCCACGCAGGAGCAGAAGGAGCGGGCCATCGCCGCAGTCGTCCCGCACGATACCGGCGAGGGCCTCGAACGGGACGACCTCGTCGCGGTGATCGTGGCGCTGGAACAGGAGATGGCGCAGGCGGCCGCCGACCTGGAGTTCGAGCGTGCCGCTCAGTTGCGTGACGAGATCCGTGAGCTCAAGGCCCTGACCGAGGGGTAACGCGGGGACCGACCGGGAACCGTCTCCAGAGACCACGTGCGAACCGATGCCCAGCGACACCATCACCCACAAGCTCGCCACCATCCCCGACCTGCCCGGCGTCTACCTCATTCGCGATGCCGCCGGCAGTGTGCTCTATGTCGGGAAGGCCCGCAGTCTGCGCAAGCGCCTGCGGCAGCACTTCCGCGCCGGGGCCGCCATCTACGGCTGGCTGGAGCAGTTGTACGCCCATGCCGAGGATCTCGAGATCATCGTGACGGCGAGCGAGCTGGAGGCTCTGATCCTTGAGGCCAGCCTGATCAAGGAGCACCGCCCCCGCTACAACATCCGCCTGACCGACGACAAGAGCTACCCGTACCTGAAGCTGACCGATGAGGCCTACCCGCGGCTGATGGTCTTGCGCGACCTGCCCCGCGCCGCGCGCCCGGCCGCCGGTGCGGCGGCGGGCAAGCGCTTCCACGACCCGCAGCGCCACGAGCTCCACGGACCCGGTGCGGGGCGAGTGTTCGGGCCTTACGCCGATGCCAGCGCGATGCGGCGCATCATGCGCCTGGTGCCGCAGTTGTTCGGCCTGCGGAGCTGTCGGCGCGCGCTGGACGGCAGCGTGGTGGGCAAGCCGTGCCTCAACCTGCACATCGGGCGCTGCGTCGGCCCGTGCCAGGGCAGTGAGGTGGTCCCGGCCGCCGACTACGCGGAGATCGTCCGCAGCACCGCTCGCTTCCTCGAAGGCAAAGCGGGACAGGTGATCCGGGAGCTCGAGGCCCGCATGCGCGCCGCCGCGGCCGAGCTCAACTTCGAGGGCGCCGCCAAGCTCCGCGACAAAGCGCGCGCCATCCGGCGCGTGACCGAAGAGCAGATCGTCGTCGCCACCGAGAACCGCGAACAAGATGTCATCGCGCTCGCCCGGGAGGGCCCTCGCGCGCTGATCGCCGTGCTCGAGGTCCGGGGTGGTCGCTTGCTGGCACAGCACCAGTTCGTGTTCGAGCATGTGGCGGACCGCGCGCCGGCGGAGATCATCGATGCCTTCCTCACGCAGCACTACTCACGGGCGACGCAGATCCCGGGGGAGGTGCTGGTGAGCTCGCCGCCGGCCGATGCCGATGCCTGGGCCGAGCTCTTGAGCGAGGCGCGGGGGGGCCACGTGCGGCTCTACACCCCCCAGCGCGGGGAGAAGCGGCGACTGGCCGACCTGGCGCAGCGGAACGCGGAGGTGGGGCTGAGGGCCCTCGAGGCCAACCGCGCGGAGCGGCAGCGCGCCACCCGCGCCGCGCTCGACGACCTTGCCGCGGTGCTCACGCTGCCAGCCGGCCCCCGCCGCATCGAGTGCTTCGACATCTCCACGACGCAGGGGCGCGACTCGACGGGCTCGCAGGTAGTGTTCACCGACGGACTCCCCGACAAGCGCAGCTATCGGCACTACCGCATGCGGGGGACGGAGGGGAAGCCGGACGATTACGCCATGCTGGCGGAGATGCTGCGCCGCCGCCTGGGGCGTGGGCTGGCGGGCGACGCGAAGTTCGTCCCCCTCCCCGACCTGATCGTCGTCGATGGGGGGAAGGGCCAACTGGGGGCGGCGCTGGAGGTGCTGGCGGAGGTGGGGCTCACCACGATCCCCGCCGTCGGCCTTGCGAAGCAGCAGGAGGAGGTGTTCGTCCCGGGCCTCAGCGACCCCCTGCCGATGGGCGAGCACCAGCCCGCCCAGTTCCTCCTGCAACGCCTGCGGGATGAGGCGCACCGCTTCGCCCTGACGCACCACCGCGGGCTGCGCGACTCGCAGGTGACGAAGTCGATGCTCGATGAGGTGCCGCAGATCGGGCCGGCGCGCAAGCGCGCCCTGCTCACCGCCTTCGGCTCGGTGCAGGCGATGGCCCACGCGTCGCGGGACGAGTGGGCGGCGGTGCCGGGGAGGGATCGGCGCGCCGCCGAACCGCTGCTGCGTTACCTGGCCGACGGGCTCCCTGCGCGGGAGCCCCCCCCCGACGCGGACACGTCGTCGTCGTGAGGCCGCTAGAAGAGCGGCCGGGTCGCTAGGCCCGCGACCGGACGTAGTTGAGCATCCCCCCGGCCTTCAGGATCGCTACCTCGCGCGGCGTAAGCTGCGCCTGCGCCACGAACTCGCTCCCGCTCGGCAGATGCTTCACCCGCACAGCGCCGTCACCCGCGAGGGCCGCATGCACGTCCACAAGCTCGATCGCGTCGCCGTCGGTGAGGTCGGTATAGACCACGGCGTCCACGACCAGGGGCAGAATGCCGAAGTTGACGAGGTTGGCCCGGTGGATGCGGGCAAACGAGCGCGCCAGCACTGCCTGGACGCCGAGGTACATCGGCACGAGTGCCGCGTGCTCGCGACTGGAGCCCTGGCCGTAGTTCTCGCCCCCGAGAATCGCGCTCGGGCCGGTCGCCAGCGCCCGGTCGTGGAAGCCCGGGGCCACGTTCTCGAACGCGTAGTGGGCAATCCGCGGGATGTTGCTGCGGAACGGCAACACGCGAGCGCCGGCCGGGGCGATGTGATCGGTGGTGATGTTGTCCCCGAGCTTGAGCAGCACCGTGCAGCGGATCGTGTCGGGCAGCCCGGCGCGCGGCTCGACGAACTGGATGTTCGGCCCGCGCACCACCTCGACCGCGGACCCGTCGGCCGGCGGGGCCACGACCATGCGATCGTCCACCGCGAAGCGCTCCGGGAGCGCCGGCGACGGCGCCTCGCCCAGCTCACGCGGGTCGGTGAGCCGGCCGCTGAGCGCGGAGGCGATGCACGTCTCCGGGCTGGCAAGGTAGACGCGCCCGCTCTGCGTGCCGCTGCGGCCCTCGAAGTTGCGGTTGAAGCTGCGCACCGACACTGCGTCGGTCATTGGTGACTGACCCATGCCGATGCAGGGGCCACAGGCCGTCTCCAGGACCCGGGCACCGGCGCCAATCAGCTCAGCCAGCGCCCCGCTGTGGGCCATCATCGCCAGCACCTGGCGCGAGCCCGGGGAGATGGTGAGGCTCACCTGGGGCGGCACGGTCTTGCCCTGCACCGCCTGCGCCACCAGCATCATGTCGCGCAGCGACGAATTGGTGCAGCTCCCGATGCACACCTGGTCGACCTTCAGTCCGGCAACCTCGCGCACCGGCACGACGTTGTCGGGGCTGTGAGGCTGCGCGATCAGCGGCTCGAGCGCCGACAGATCGATCGCCACGGTGGCGGCATATTCGGCGTCCGCGTCGGCACCAAGCTCTTGCCACGCCTCCGGCCGCCCCTGGGCCTTGAGGAACTCGCGGGTCACCGCATCGCTGGGGAACACCGATGCGGTGGCTCCGAGCTCGGCGCCCATGTTGGTGATCACCGCGCGCTCGGGCACGGACAGGGACTCCACGCCCGGCCCGGCATACTCCATGACCTTCCCGACGCCACCCTTCACACTCAGGCGGCGGAGCAGCTCCAGGATGACGTCCTTGGCCGCGACCCAGGGCGACAGCCGGCCGTGCAGCCACACGCGAGTGACTTGCGGGCAGGCGAGGAAGAAGGGCTCACCGGCCATCGCACATGCCACGTCGAGGCCGCCGGCGCCGATGGCGATCATCCCGAGCCCGCCGGCCGTGGGGGTGTGGCTATCGCTGCCGAGCAGCGTCTTGCCGGGGGCGCCGAAGCGCTCGAGGTGCACCTGGTGGCAGATCCCGTTGCCGGGCCGGGAGAAGATGACGCCATAGCGGGCCGCCACCGTCCGCAAGTACTCGTGGTCGTCGGCGTTCTCGAACCCTGTCTGGAGGGTGTTGTGGTCGACATAGCTGACAGACAGCTCGGTCTTGACGCGGGGCACGCCCATGGCCTCGAACTGGAGATAGGCCATGGTGCCGGTGGCATCCTGGGTCAGGGTCTGGTCGATACGGATCGCGATCTCGGATCCGGGTGTCAGCTCACCGGCGACGAGGTGGGCGGCAAGGATCTTGGCGGTGACAGTGCCTCTCACGGGTACTCACTCCCGGCAAAGGAAATGGCCCGGAGGGAGGCACCGGGCACTACGGACATTGTACACGAGCCACGTGTGGTGCGCAACCGGGGCGGCCTGCGGCATGCTCCTTGCCTTCTCCGGGGTTTGAGTCTAAACTGACCCGGGGAGCCGCCCGCAGACCCCCCTGCGGCGGCGGTCAGTGCCGCCAGGCTCCCGCACGGGCAGCCCCACTGCCACCACCGCGAACGCGCGACCAACTCTTCACCCCGCCAGGGAGCCGGCTTTCGGCACACCCGAAGCCGCGCCCCCTGCCGCGGGGCTGTGATGCCCCCATGCCTCTGATTACCGTCAACAACCTGACCAAGTACTACGACACCGACCTGATCCTCGATCACGTGTCATTTGCGATTGACCATCGCGAGCGCCTGGGGTTCATCGGCGCCAACGGCACCGGCAAGAGCACCCTCTGTCGCATCCTGATGGGCCAGGAGCCGTACGAGGACGATTCCGAGCTCCACATCGCGCGCGGGGCCACCATCGGGTACCTGTCGCAAGACGTGGACTTTGGCGAGGCCCGCACTCCGTGGCAGGTGGCGATGTCGGCGTTTGCGCACATGCACGCGCTGGAGGCCGCGATCAAGCGGCTGGAAGAGTTGCTGGCGGCCGAGCGAGGCGAGCAGGAGCTGCACGACCTGCTGGATGAGCATGCGCGCCTGCTGGCCGACTTCGAGGCCGCCGGCGGCCACGAGTACGAGCGGACCGCCGCAAGTGTCCTCACGGGGCTCGGGGTGGCCGCCGCCGACCTGCACCGCGACCTGACGAGCTTTAGCGGCGGGGAGCAGCGTCGCGTGGCCCTCGCCCAGCTCCTCCTGCGTGCGCCTGACCTGCTCCTGCTTGACGAGCCCACCAACCACCTCGACATTGTCGGGACGGAGTGGCTCGAGGGGTATCTGCAGTCCTACCCGGGGGCCGTCGTCGCCATCTCCCACGATCGGCGCTTCCTCGATGTCGTCGCGCAGCGGATCCTCGAGCTCGACTGCCACGTGCTCACTGAGTACCGGGGAGGTTACACCGACTACGTCCAGCAGAAGGAGCAGCGCCTGCTGACGTATGAGCGCCAGTATGAGCGCCAGCAGGATGAGCTCAAGCGCCAGCTCAGCTTCATCCGCTGGGCGCTCGGCACCCAGCAGGAGAAGCGGGTGAAGGCCGCCAAGAGCCGCATGAAGCTCCTGGAGAAGATGGACTACCTCGACCCGCCCCTGTCCCAGCGGCGCACCATGAACCTGCGCTTCAAGCCGCGCATCCGCGGCGGCGATGAGGTGCTGGAGCTGTCGCATGTCGGCAAGCGCTACGGCGAGCGCGTCCTGTTCCACGACGTGAGCCTGTTCGTGCGGCGCGGCCAGCGCCTCGGCATCGTGGGGCCCAACGGCAGCGGCAAGACCACACTGCTGCGGATCGCACTGGGTCAGGAGCCGCCGAGCGAGGGGCAGGTCCGGCTCGGCCGCTCGCTCGAGGTCGGCTACCACCGCCAGGACCACTTCGGCCTCAGCCCGGAGAACCGCGTCTACGATGAGTTCAAGCTCGCCGTGCCGGACGCGCTCGAGGCTGAGGTGCGCAACCTCCTGGCCCGCTTCCTGTTCGTGGACGAGGACGTCTTCAAGCGTGTCGGTGACCTGTCCGGCGGTGAGCAGAGCCGGCTGTCGCTCGCCAAGCTCATCATGACCCGGCCCTCCGTCCTCGTGCTCGACGAGCCCACCAACCACCTCGACATCGATTCGCGCAACGCCCTCGAGGGCGCACTGAAGGAGTACGAGGGCACCATCATCGTTGTGTCCCACGATCGCTACTTCCTCGACAACGTGGTGCAACGGGTGCTGATCCTCCACCAGGAGGTCGGCATCGTCCATGAGGGCAACTACGGTTCCTACGTCGCGTTCCGGGCACAGCGGGAGGCGGAGGTACAGGAGGCGGCCGCCCGGGTGCGCGACGCCGAACGCCAGACCCGCCTGGAGGAGGAGCGGCGCGCCCGCAAGGCGCGCAAGCTGCGCGAGAGCCGGGATGCCGCCGCCGCGCGCGCGCCCCGCGGACCCTCGGTGGAGGAGCTCGAAGAGCGCGCTCACTACCTCGAGACTCAGCTCGCCCGTATCCGTGACGTGCTCGGGCGACCGGAGACCTATGCCACACCCCGCCGCGTCGACGCACTCAACGCCGAGTACGCGCGGCTCAGCGAGGAGCTCGAGACCGTGTACCATGCCTGGCACGAGGCGGAGCAGTCCCTGACGCCATGAAGTGCGTGCGGCTGTCATCGTGCGCGACCGTCCCGCCACCCACTCTCAGCCCGGAGGCTTGCCATGCAGACCTGCATCCATACCGTGTCCTATGCCGGCGTCTGGGGGCAGGCAGCACTCTCGCTCGAGCAGACCATCGACAAGGCTGCCCAGTTGGGGTTCGACGGCATTCTGCTGATGGCCAAGCGCCCGCATGCCTCCGTGCTCGACATGACGCCCTCGCGGCGGCGCGAGATCAGGGCGCGTCTCGACGACCAGGGCCTCGCCTGCTGCGGCATCGCCGGCTACACGAACTTCACCGCTGATGCGGCTCACCCCGACATCCCGCTGCGCGAGATGCAGATCGACCATGTGACCCGCCTCGGCGAGCTGGCCGCGGACCTCGCATGTCCCGTGGTGCGCATCTTCACCGGCTATGAGCTTCCGGAGCTGACCTACACGCGCGGGTGGGACCAGTGTGTCGAGGCGATCCGCGAGAGCAGCGAGCGGGCGGCCGGCTTCGGCGTGACGCTGGGGGTCCAGAACCACCACGACATCGCCGCCGGCCACGAGGCGATGGCCGAGTTCGTGCGCACGGTCGACCATCCGCACTGCCGGGCGTGCTTCGATGCCTGGGCGCCCACGCTCCACGGGGACGATGTCGTTGCCGCGGCGCGCCAGATGGCGTCGCTCACCGTCCACACGACCGCCGCCGACTATGTGCGGATGCCGCGCTACTGCTACCAGCCGCAGCTCGTCAACTATGTGCCCCAGCCCGCGCACATCCAGGCCGTCCCGATGGGGGAGGGCATCATCGACTACGCCGGCTTCATGCAGGCCCTGGTCGCGGGGGGCTATCGCGGGGCCTTCGCCTACGAGATGTGCTCGCCGCTGCGCGGCGGGGGTAGCCTGGAGAACCTGGACCGCTATGCCACGCGCTTCCTCGAGTGGGTCGCGCAGAACCTGTGAGCCGCTTCGACGATCACCACCAACGGGAGAGAGCGATGTTTGGCGGCTACTTCGCGAACAGGGTTGTGCTGGTCACCGGGCTGGCCGGGGCCAAGGGGACCTGGCTGGGCTGGTATCTGCTGGAGGCCGGTGCCGCCCGGGTCATCGGCCTCGACCATGCCACCGACCTGAGCGGCACGTGCTGCGAGGCCTCCGGTCTCGCCGGCGATGAGCGCGTCACGCTGGTGCACGGCGACGTCCGCGACGTCGAGGCACTGACGCGGCTGGTCGCGGAGGAGGAGGTGTCCGCCGCACTCCACCTCGCCGCGATGGCCATCGTGGGGGAATGCCGCGAGCGGCCGCTCGAGACCTATCTCAACAACACGGCGGGTACGGCGTGCTTCCTCGAAGCGGTGCGCCAGTCCGGTCTCGAGCGCGCCGTCGTGGTGACCACCGACAAGGTCTACCGCGACCGGGGTGGCGAGCCGTGGGTTGAGGACCACGATTTGGTCGCCACGGGTCCGTACGCGGTCTCCAAGGCCTGCGCGGACTTCATTGCCCGCGACTACTTCCTCTCCTACCTGTGCCCGGCGGGGCAGCACCTGGCGATCGCCCGGGCCGGCAACGTCCTCGTCCCCGGCGACCACCACGCCGGCCGCATCTTCGTCGACGTTGCGCTGGCGTTGGCGCGCGGCGCGGCGCCGGTGATCCTGAACCCGGCCTTCACACGCCCCTACACGTTCGTCGGTGATACCCTCAGCGGCTACCTGAGCCTGCTGGCCCGCTGCCACACCCCCGGGGTCGATGGCGAGGCGTTCAACTTCGGCCCGCGCGAGGTCACCGGCGTCCCCAATGGCGAGCTGGCCACGAAGATGTGCGAGCAGTGGGGGGGAGACATCACGTGGCGACGGGGGAGTGAGCGCGACGAGCCATTCCAGTACCAGAGCCTGGACTGGTCGAAGGCTGCGCAGCGGCTCGACTGGCAGCCGACGTACGACCTCGACGCCGGTCTGCGCGAGGTCGTGCAGTGGTACCAGGCCCACGCCCGGCACCCGGGGGCCGGTGAGCTCCGCGCCCTGACCACCGACACAGTCCGGCGCCATGTGGCTGCGGCCCGCGAGCAGGGGCGCGGCTGGGCGGATAGCTCATAGCTGATAGCGACGGCAAGCTGATAGCTACCGGAAACGGCCGACGGCCGCGGCGGCATCGGGCATCGGGCATTGGGCATTGGGCACACGGCGGGAAGGCCATGCGACTGTCTCGCCGCCTTCCCGCCATCGCCGTAGCTAGTCCGCGCGCTCCCCGCTCCCGTCGTCCGCTATTCGCTTTCTAGCTATCCGCTATTCGCTTTCGTCCGCAGGCCTTCAGCCCCTGGCTGTCGAACCCCCTATGCGGTGTACTCACCGCATGTCACGCGCCAAGAGGTCCCCTCATGACCACGCTCATGCTCTGCCTCGCATGTGCCGGCATCGTCTCCGCAGCTCCCGCCCGAGTCGGTGATCGCTCCTGCAACCTGGCGCTGAACGAGGAGGCCCGGATCTCCTCCCTGAGGATCGGCAACGCGGAGGTGCTCACCGCGGGGCAGACCGGGGGCCTCTCGGTGTACGACATCGGGGAGCGCAGGGGGCCGTATGCCCTGCGGGGCCAGGTGCAGCCCGCGCCGACGGGGAGCCGGCTTACATACGACTGCGCCGAGCTTGGCCTGCGGGTCACGTGCGATGTCCGTCCCGGGCCACGGAGCACCCTCGCTCTCGACCTGGCTGTCGATGATCTGCGCAAGGTTGACCGCGGGGTGACACTCGAGCTCGGGTTGCCTCTGGGGACCCGGGGCTGGTCGTGGTGGGATGACCTGGACAGCTCGCGGCCGGTGCAGCCGGGGGTGCAGTATTCCAGCCTGACGCGGCTGCGAGGGTTGCCGGGGCTGCCCGAGTTCGACAACCGTGCCAACCTCGCCGACTTCGGGAGCTACTCGTGGTACCCGGTGGCCGCGGTCACCGGCGAGTCGGGGCTGGGCCTCGCGAAGCCCCCGCGCGCCGCGAGCCTGTTTCGCCTCGGGTTCGACGGGACGCGTGGCGTGCTCTACTGCAGCTATGACTTCGCCCTGTCACCGGACACGCGCGTGCCCGGGCATGCGGAGTTCTCCCTCGTCCTGTTCCCGGTCGACCCGGCTCACGGGTTCCGCGGTGCGCTGGCAGAGCTCTACGAGCTGTGGCCCGAGGACTTCAAGTCGCGCGTTGCCTCCTATGGCGGCTGGATGCCGTTCCGGCGGCTCAGCCAGATCCCGGACGTGGACGAGTTCGGGTTCGCCTACCAGGAGGGAGCGCCGGAGCCTGCCTTCGATGACGCCCTCGGCGCCGCGAGCTTCGTCTATTTCCACTGCGCCGGCGAGTTTGCCGACATCCCCGGGTACACGCGCGGTCAGCCCTTGCCCCCCTACGACAAGCAGCTTGCCGCCGTCAACGCCCTCGTCAAGCAGCGCACCGGCATCGACAGCCTGTGGGACCTGACCGGCATCCAGCTCCCGGACGGGAGAGTCAACATTCTGCCCGAGAGCACCTACGGCCACC
>CAZIWQ010000088.1:0-12175 GCA_964542355.1 uncultured Armatimonadia bacterium | reverse complement strand
CCCTCTCCCGGGGGGAGAGGGAGTCCACCTCCCCGCCGTCGGGGAGGAGCCGGCCTGAGGGTGTCGCAGCCGTTCCCCCTCTCCCTCCGGGAGAGGGTTGGGGTGAGGGCGTGTCGTTGCCATCCCTGTGATCTTCATCGTTCCTGGGTGTCGGGGAACCCGGCATGGCGACTCCGTTCCGGCGAGGGGGTGTCAGCAGGTGGGCGCCGCTCTCTCGCCGTCCGCCGTTCCCACACCCCACACCCCTGCCGTTAGAAGTAGATGTCCTCCGGCGCGGTTCCTGCCACCACGTCCAGCTCCTGCTTGCGCGCCCCCCGCTGCATCGTGAAGCGGATCGTGTCGCCGATCTTGTGCTTGAAGATCAGCCGCTGCATCTCGTCGGGGGTCTCGACCGGCTTGCCGTCCACCGCCAGGATGACATCGCGCACGCGCACCCCGGCGCGCTGCGCCGGGCCGTTCTGGTAGATCCCGAGGATGACGAGGCCCTTCTCCGTGCTGATGCCGAAGTACTTGGCGAAGGCCGGGCTGTTGGGCATGACCTGAGCCAGCCCCAGGAACGGGCCGCGGTGTACGAGGAAGTACAGTAGCTCCTTCGCGTCATTGATGGGGATCGAGAAGCCAATGCCGACATTGGTGGCGACGGAGGCCTCGCTGTTGCGCTGCGGGTAGTAGATCATGTAGTTGATGCCGACGACGTTGCCGGCGAGATCGACGAGCGGGCCGCCGCTGTTGCCGGGATTGATCGCGGCATCGGTCTGGATCACCTTGCGCTTCTGCTCGCCGAACTCCCGCACACCCACCGCACTGACGACGCCCACGGTCACGGTGTGCTCGAAGTTGAACGGGTTGCCGACGGCGATGACCCACTCGCCGGGTTGGAGCTTGTCGGAGTTGCCCAGGGGCGCGGCCTTCAGGTCGGCCGGGGCATTCAGCACCTCGAGGACGGCGAGGTCTTCGTTAGGCAGGCGCCCCAGCGGGCGGCCTTTGAGCTCGCGTCCATCCGTCAGCTTCAGCGTAAGGTCGGGGAAGTCGGCAATCACGTGCGTATTGGTGAGCACGAGCTTGCGGCGCTCATAGTCGAAGATGACCCCCGAGCCGATTCCGCTCACGACGCCACCGGACATCAACAGCTCCATCCAGTTGCGTGGCTCGCGCTGCCCCGTGATCTTGACCACGGAGGGACTGACGGCCCGGACGGCATTGACGATGGCGTCGCGGTCGGTGGTGACCTGAATGCGCGTCGTGGGCGTCGGGGTATCGCCCGCGGGCTGGGGATTGAGCGGCGCCGGTGTCGCCACCGGGCTCGTGGTCGAGCGGGCGACGAAGTAGCCGCCGAGGCCCCCGCCGAGGATGCCAAAGATCAGCGCCAGAACGACAACCGTGCCCGCCCCGGGCCCGTGTTGTGAGGTCACGTGTATCACTCCAGTTTCTCACTGCATTGGCCTGAGCTTCCCATACTGCCGGCCGGTGATCGGCACCACCGCCCCACGGGGTCCTCTCTCTGGGGATACCAGAGGTCGTGCGACGCGACTGGGCCTCAGCGAACCTAGCCCGCGGGTTGTCGGTACGACTCCTCCTGGAGCGCATCGATCACCCCAAGCCCGAGCTCGTACATCACGAGCTTCACGACGTCCTCGTACTCTATGTACTCCTCCAGGTCACGCACGTCGTGTTTTGTGCCGTGGGCGATGTCGTTGCGCCGGCTGACGAGAGCCGACAACCGGAGCGCGTGGCTATCCGCCGCGCCATGGGGCAGTTCCAGCAGGTCGCAGTTCGCGGACAACAGGTCGGGGTAGAGGTTGCTCCGCGTATCAGGAGTGCCGCCGAACTCCAACGGCTGGCTCAGCAGCTCGCGGAACGTCTTCGTGCAGAACTCCCAGATCGCTCCCGGTGACAGGTCGCCCCTGAGCTCCCGGAACGCCCTCTGCATCGAGAAGCACGCGATCTGAGGCCTGCAATCCAGTCGGCGCAGCCCGCTCTTGCTGAGGGCCTCAATGTAGATCTCCCAGGCGATCTTGCAGAACCCTTCATAGTGCGCATAGAGCAGGGCCAGAGCTGCCCGCAACAGGACACGGTGGGCCGGAGAGCCCGGCGCCACTTCGAGGATCTGCTTCTTCATCGAGGCCAGCTCCGCCTCGCGCCACGCGAGATCATCCGTGATCTGCCGGGCCCAGTCATTCATGGGAGCAGCCCTCTGATGGCCTCCTCGATCGTGCCGATGCGGCTTCGTAGCTTGGGCTTCGTGTTGGCCCCGGGACCGGTGGACTCGCGGAATGCCGGACTCTGTGTGGCGGTGATGATCGCCTCACGAACGGCCTGCTGGTCCAGACGACGGGCCTCTTCGAGAACGTTGAGCACCCCGATCGACACGGCCTCGAAGTAGGCGGGCTTCAGACCGCCAACGGCCTGACGGGCGGCAGTGTGTTGCACGAAGGCGGCCGTGTCGAGAACCTCCGCAAGATAACCGAAGAGGTGCTCAAACACCTCGCGCTCCGTTGCATAGTCGAACGGATGCCCCCTCAGCACAACGCTCTCCATGTAGTTGTCCAGCCATTCGCGCACACTCCCGCCGAAGTCCGCGAGGGCGTTCTTGCCGGCGAAGAACCGGAGGACAAGCTCCTCCACGCCTCGCTGTTCCCTCTGCTCGTCCGAGATGGTGAGGGTGCAGGTTGCGAAGGCAGGCAGCTCGGCGCACGTCTGCAGGAAGCCGTAGAACGTGACCCCGGGCTCTCCGGCGATCCGCGCCGTGCAGTTGCGTATCTCCTGCGGCGAGAGCAAGGCCCCGCCCGTGTTCAGGCGCTTGAACATCTCGTAGCGCAGCTCGGGCTTGCTCTGACGGCCGATCACAACCATCCTGACCTTTGAGCGCCTGACATTCAGTCTCAGCCGAACAGGAAGGTCCTCGTAAGACTGGCCGTTGAGTTCGCGGACCAGGCCACACCCTTGCAGCACGAGCGGCTCGAGGTGAAGCAAGCCGGGTGCGGCGAACTGGACGACGGAGCCGACGCGCTGGAGCCCGTCGATGAGCTCGAAGACCCCGTCGGGGTTCTCGATCACGAAGATCTGCGGAATGGGGAGGTTCAGGAGGATGGACTCGATCAGCCGCGACCTCTGCTCCGGCGACCAACGGAGCAGGCGCTGGTACTCCGGCTGGATGATCAGCTCCTCCTGCTCAAAGAGACTGAGGATCTCCCCGAAGCTCATGTCGAGCGCATCGGTCCGCACCTCGCCGATCCTCTCGTCGATGCGGTCCTCGATGCTAACGTTCGTCACAGTGGACATCGGTGTCCTCCCTCGCATCGGACATGCAGGCCAATCGAGAACGCGCGCATCCGGCGGCCCTCGGCCGACCCCCGGTGCGCGAGCACCGGCACCCGTGGCGCAACTGAACCCCGGCCCGGCGGTGCCCCCGAGCTCAACGGCACGCCGCTTCGCGGCGAGTGAATGGTTCCTGAGGGCGCGCTCGGGCTCAGCCCAGCTCTCTCATGAGATTGGCCATCTCGATGGCCGTCGCCGCCGCCTCGAAGCCGCGGTTGGGGAGCTTGGTGCCGGCGCGCTCGATCGCCTGCTCGATGTTCTCGGTGGTGATGACCCCGAAGATCACCGGCACACCGGTCTCCATGCTCGCGATGGCGATGCCCTTGGCGCATTCGCCGGCGACAAAGTCGAAGTGGCTGGTGCCACCGCGGATCACGGCGCCGAGGCAGATCACGGCATCGTAGTTGCCACTCTGAGCCATTCGCCGGGCCACGAGCGGGATCTCGAACGAGCCGGGCGCCCACGCCACCGCGATGTCGTCATCAGCGGCGTTGTGCCGCCGGAGACAGTCGAGCGCCCCTGCGAGCAGCTTGCCGGTGATGAACTCGTTGAACCGCGAGACGACGAGACCGAACCTGAGTCCGGCGGCGTCGAGCTTGCCTTCGATGATCGTGGGCATGGTGACTCCCCCATGGGGTCCGGGGTCGCGCCCCGAGTGGTTCAGGGACCGTCCGGGTCCGCCGGCGACCGGCGGATCAGGTGCCCCATCTTGTCGCGTTTGGTCTCCAGGTAGCGCCGATTGTGCTCGGTCGGGCAGGTCTCGAGCGGCACGCGCGCGACGATGTCCAGGCCAAAGCCCTGGAGCGCGGCGTACTTGGCCGGGTTGTTGGTCATCAGGCGCATCCGCCGCACCCCCAGGTCGGTCAGCACCTGGGCCCCCCCGCCGTAGTCGCGCATGTCACCGGGGAAGCCGAGCGCCTCGTTGGCCTCCACCGTGTCGTATCCCTCGTCCTGCAGGTGATAGGCGCGGATCTTGTTGGCCAGCCCGATGCCGCGTCCCTCATGGTGGGCCACGTAGATGATCGCGCCGCAGCCCTCCTGGGCAATCTTCTCGAACGCACGCGCGAGCTGCTGGCCGCAGTCGCACTTGAGTGAGCCGAGGATGTCGCCGGTGACGCAGCCCGAGTGCACCCGCACCAGCGGCGCCTCGCAGGTGCGCAGGTCGCCCTGGGTCACCGCCACGTAGTCTGCGCCATCGATCACCGAGCTGTAGATGGCGATCTGGAACTCACCCCAGCGCGTGGGCAGCGAGGCCTCCGCCTGGCGGACGATGAGCCGTTCGGTCGCGCTGCGGTACTCGATCAACCCGGCAATCGAGATGATCTTGATGCCGAGGTTGGCGGCGATCCCGCTGAGCGTCTTCATCGTCGCGGCCGCGCCGTCCTCATCGAGCACCGTGGCGGCGACGGCGGCGGGGAACAGACCGGCCAGGCGGGCCAGGTCGACGGCGGCCTCGGTATGCCCGACACGGCGCAGGACCCCGCCCTCCACCGCGCACACCATCTGCACGTGTCCGGGCCGTACCAGATCACCGGGCCGGGTGTCCGCGCCGATCAGCGTGCGGATCGTCGTCGCTCGGTCGGCCGCCGAGTCCCCGCTCGACACCCCCTGGCGGGCATCCACACTGACGTGGAAGTGCGGGCCGCGCTCCCGATCGGTGAGCATCGGCGCGATCGCCAGCTCGGTCAGCCGCTCGCCCGTCATCGCCATGCACAGCGTCCCGCGCGCATGCCGCAGCATGAAGTTCACGGCGCGCGCATCGGCGTGCGCGGCGGCCAGGATGAGGTCGCCGCTGTCGTGCTCGCCGGCATCATCGACCACGATCAGGAACTCGCCGTTCCGAAACGCCGCGATGGCCGCCTTCACCGATACCGTCGGTGTCTCCGTCATCAAGCGAACCCGTGCTCTCGCAGGAACTGTGCGGTCATCGTCCCGCCGCGGCCTGGCTGCGCCGCCAACATCCGCTGCACGTACTTGGCCAGCACATCGACCTCCAGGTTAACACTGTCTCCCGGCCGCAGGGTTCCGAGCGCTGTCTGGGCGGCGGTGTGCGGGATGATCGCGACCTCACAGGTGTCCTCCTCGGCCGCGGTGACCGTCAGGCTGATGCCATCGATGGCGAGACTGCCCTTCTCGACGACGTAGATGCTAAGCTCCGGTGGGAGCCGAAAGCGCCAGCGGGTCGTCTCACCCTCGGGGATCAGCGCGAGGATCTGGCCGACACCGTCGACATGCCCCTGGACGAAGTGCCCGCCCAGTCGGGCGCCGACCTTGAGCGCACGCTCGAGGTTGACCGCCCGCCCGGGACGCCACTGCCCCACAGTGGTGCACTGCAGCGTCTCGCTGCCGGCGTGGGCGGCAAACCAGTCGCCGCCGGTGGTGGCGACCACGGTCAGGCAGCAGCCGTTGACGGCGATGCTATCACCCACGTGACAGTCCGCGGTCACCACGCGGGCCTGGACGCGCAGGCGCACACCCGTGGACTCGGGCGCGATGTCCCGCAGCTCGCCGACTTCCTCAACTAGTCCGGTGAACATGGGTAGGCTTCCACCATGATGTCGTCCCCGATGCGCTCGAGCGCGGTGATGCGAACGGTCGCCGCGTCGGCGACGGCGGCGACGCCCTCCCCGGCCAGCACCGGGGGGGCCGCCGTGCCACCGATCAGCCGGGGGGCGTAGAACCACACGAGCTTGTCGACGACGCCGGCGGCGACGGCCGCGCCCGCGAGGGTGGCTCCCCCCTCGTGCAGGATGCTCATGACATTGCGCCGCCCCAGCTCGGCCATCAGGGCGCGGAGGTCGACCCGCCCGTCGCCGGCCGGCGGCAGCACGATGACCTCGGCCCCGGCCCGCCGGAGTGCCGCGACCCGGTCCTGCGGGGCAC
This sequence comes from uncultured Armatimonadia bacterium, assembly GCA_964542355.1. Classification (GTDB taxonomy): domain Bacteria; phylum Armatimonadota; class Zipacnadia; order Zipacnadales; family JABUFB01; genus CAZIWQ01. The sequence goes on along the minus strand of CAZIWQ010000088.1, from coordinate 5,974 downwards.
CTGCCACCACCGCGATGAGGCAGCCGGGCCCCCCGCCGGTGACCACCCGGGCCTGCGGCGGAGTGCGGGCGTGCGAATCCACGATCACGCGGAGCGCATCGCGGCCCTCGCCGCTCTCCCGGCGGGTGGTGAGCTGGGGATCATCGCGCAGCACGGTCCCGCTGCCCACCATCACCGCGTCGCTTCGGTCACGCAACAGGTGGACACGCTGCCGGGCCGGCGGGCCGCTGATCCACCGTGCGTCCCCGGTGTGAGTCGCGGTCTTGCCGTCGAGTGAGCAGGCCAGCTTCAGTGTCACGTACGGCAACCCGCTCTGTTTGTGCTTGAAGTAGGCTTCATTGAGCCGCCGGGCCTGCTCGCCGAGGAGGCCGCCCGCGACGGCCACTCCGGCGGCGACCAGTGCCTGATGGCCCTGGCCGGCGCAGCGGTCATCACAGTCGGTGCAGGCGTAGAGCACGCGGCGGATGCCGGCGGCGATGATGGCAGCAGTACAGGGGGGAGTGCGGCCGTGGTGACAGCAGGGCTCGAGCGACACGTACAGCGTCGCCCCGCGGGCCCGGGCCCCGGCCGCGGTGAGTGCGAGGGGCTCGGCGTGCGGCTCCCCGGCCCGCCGGTGCCAGCCTTCTCCGACGATCTCGTCCGCGGCGACGACGACGGCACCGACCGCCGGGTTGGGGCTGGTCCGCCCCAGGCCCCCGGCTGCCAGCTCCAGCGCGCGCCCCATGTAGCGTTCGTCATCGGGCGCGGCGGGTCCGGGCATCGTTACGGCTTCCCCTTCTGCGAATGACTGTCCTGGAGCTCCTGGATCGCCCGGTACAACTCCGACTGGCGGATGTGCTTCTGCCGGTCCACCTGGCGGAGGTCGAGTACCGCCAGCACGATGACCACGACGGCAACCACCGTCAGCGAAGTCCAGAACCCCAACTCAGCCACAGCCCCGGGCCAGGGGTACATGACGCCGAAGAAGATGAGACCGATGACCACGAGCAGCAGGCCGGCGGTGAGCAGGCGGGTCACAAGCTGCCCACGGGTGATGATGTGGCGCCCGGCGCGGTACTGCAGGATCTGCAGCACGGCGCCCGTCACGACCGCCATCGCCGCCACCAGCAATCCGACGCCTGCAGTGTATGTCATTCGTTGAGCACCGCCTCGTGCCATGATATCATAGCCGTGGTGCTTCCTCAAGTGCCGGCCCGGGAGCCGCCCCCGGGAACCCGGAGGGAGAGACGGCGATGCTGCCATGAGACGCTTCGAGATGGCCCGCGGGCCCACCGGCGACAGCCGCATCCTGGCGGGCGTACCCGCCCCCGGCACCCTCCCGGCCGGGCGCTGTGCGCTGGTGCGTGCCACGATGGCTGCCCTCGCCCACGCCGGTCGCCCCGTCGATTACGACGTGCTGATGGGCCTGAGCGCCGTTGCGTTCATGCTCCCCCTGGAGCCCGACTTCCAGTCGGTGCCGGCGGACGCGCGGCGCTGTGCCCGCTTGCCCGCGGCGTTGGCCGCCCTCGGGCTGCGGGGTCGCGCGTGGCCGCTGGCAGGTGCGGAGACGATGGCACCGGTCTACGCCGCCCTCGACGCCGGGTTTGCCGTCCCCCTCCTGGGATGGCCACAGCCGCAGGATGACTGGGGGGTCCTGACCGGCTATGACCACGGCCGCGGTGTTGTCTGCGGGTGGCCGGCAGGCTACGCTGGTGAGAGCTACGTGGGTGCCGCGCCGGCGGGGACGGCGGCGATCCTGCTCGAGCAGGTGGCCCCCGTGCCGGAGTTGGCGCCCGAACTGGCGGCGACGCTCGAGTGGGTCGTGGCGCATGCCGCCGATGTCGCCGCGGCCTATCCCCTCTGGTGCGACATGCTCGACGAGCGCTGGGAGCGTGACGAGGACGAACTCGTCGCGGCCGCTCGTGTTCTGAGGCATGAGGTGGCCGCCGAGGCGTTGGCCGATGCCCGCGCCGCGGCGGCAAGCTTCCTGCGCTGGTGCGGTGACCGCCTCCTCGGCGTTGCGGCCGAGTGGGCGCTGTCCGCGGCGGAGCGATGTGATGCCCTGGTGGAGTCGCTCGAGGCGCGGCACCCGCCCTTGTTCGATGACGAGGTCGCTGAGGCGTTGCGCTCGGCAACGTGGCGCGGCCAGTGGCGGCGCCGACTCGCAGGCCTCGCGGAGGCGGATGCTGACGTGGCGCGCGACCTGCGGCGGGCACTCACCACCGACCTGGCCCCCGGTGATATCCGCGAGCTCTCCTGACCCGTCGGCGGGGACGTCGGGAAAGGGGGTGGACGGCCCCCCCGTTTGTCGGTATCCTTGGGGTCGGTCTTCGTTCGGTCTGCGACGGTCGGGCGAGGGGCGACGGCATCTCAGCGCGAGGGCTGGCGCGGGCACTCGCGCCGCCGGCGCCGTGGAGTTGACGCCGGTCACTAACGACAGGCAGGCCTGTGCCGCCCCCACCAGGGGGCAGGCCGGGTCGCCGGACACCAAAGGAGTGGGCCATGCAGAACAAGATTCTCTACCAGCCGTCATTCTCATTGCTGCAACTGATCATGGAGCAGGGGGAGGCGCTGCAGGCCGAGGCCGGTGCGATGGTGTCGCGGACGTCCAACGTCCAGATGCAGACCGCGGCCCGGGGGGGCATCCTCGGCGGCCTCAAGCGGGCCGTGCTGGGCGGAGAGAGCTTCTTCATCAACACCTTCACCTGCACTGCCGAGCAGGGCGAGCTGACCCTGGCGCCGACGCTCCCGGGTGACATGATGTACATCCCGCTCTCCGCCGGCGGGATGTTCGTGCAGTCGGGCTCGTACGTCGCCAGCACACCGGGGATCAGTGTGGACACCAAGTGGGGTGGCGCCCGCACGTTCTTCGCCGGCGAGGGCCTGTTCCTGCTCAAGTGCGACGGCACCGGCGACTTGTTCGTTAGCTCGTATGGTGCCATCCACCCGGTTGAGCTGGCCGCCGGTCAGCCCTATGTCGTCGATACCGGCCACATCGTCGCCTTCGAGGAGACGACGAGCTACCGGGTGACGGGCTCGGGTGGGATCAAGGAGACCCTGTTGTCGGGCGAGGGCCTGGTGTGCGAGTTCACCGGGCCTGGCCGGCTCTACCTGCAGACCCGCAGCATGGATGCCTTCATGAAGTTCCTGATCCCCCGATTGCCCAAGAGCGGAAGCTGACCGGATGGTGCCCGTGCCGCGGGAATCGTGACGCGGGCGGAGAGCGAGAGCGACGATGGTGTTTGGTGGCCGTCCGTTTCGTGGTGGCCGGGGTGGACATGGCGCGGCCGATCGCGATCCGCGGCTGGAGACCGAGCCGCTGAAGATCACCGACCGGCGCATGCTGGGCTGGTTCTACACGAACCTGGGACCGCACGCCCACAAGATCGTGCTCGGGGTCCTGGCGATGGTCGCCGGGACATCGGCGGGCCTGTACGTGCCGGTGATCATCAAGCGCATCTTCGATGAGGTCATCGAGCACAAGAACACCGCTCCGCTCTACGACCTTACCGTGAAGCTCTTGCTGTTCACGCTCCTGAGCCAGGCGCTCAGCTCGGTGCGGATGAACGTGATGCACTTGCTCGGGCAGCGCTTCGTCTACACGCTGCGGATGCAGTGCTATCGGCACCTGATGCGGCTGGGGCTCGGCTACTTCGAGCGCGAGCGCACCGGCGACATCATGTCGCGCATCAGCAATGACGTCGGCGCCGTGGAGGACATGGTGGTCCACGGTACCGACAACATCGTCAGTAGCACGATCCAGATCGCGGGAACGATCGCGTTCATGTTCTACCTGAACTCGAGGATGGCGCTGGTAGCGCTGGCGCCGCTGCCGGTCTTCGTGATCAGCATGCTCGTCTTCGCCCGCTTCATCCGGCCGGTGTTCCGCAAGATCCGCGAGGAGCTCGGCGACATCAATGTCAAGCTGCAGGAGCGGATCTCGGGGATCCGGGTGATCAAGGCGTTTGCGCGTGAGCGCGATGAGGTCGATTACTTCGACACGACCAGTATCGAGTACTGGCGTGCCAACGCCAAGAGCGTCTGGATGTGGTCGACCTTCTTCCCCCTGGTCGGGATGGTGACCTCGAGCGGGATGGTGGTAGTGATCTGGTACGGAGCCCGGTTGGCGACGCAGGGTCCCGCCTTCGGATCGGCAGGGACCGTGGTGGCGTTCCTGGCGTACTTGCAGCAGTTCTACCAGCCGATCGGGTCGCTGGTGCAGGTGTACAACAACCTGAACCGGGCGCTGGCCTCGATGGCCCGCATCTTCGAGCTGCTGGACGAGGCGCCCGAGGTGCCCGAGAAGGAAGCGGCACTCGAGTTGGGGCGCGTGGCGGGCGCAGTCGCGTTCGAGCACGTCAGCTTCCGCTACGCCACCGGTGAAGTCGTGCTCACCGATGTCTCGGTCTCGGCGGCACCGGGCGAGACGGTGGCGATCGTGGGACGCAGTGGGGCGGGCAAGACCAGCCTGGTCAACCTGATCCCGCGCTTCTATGACCCGTATGCCGGGAGCGTCCTGATCGACGGCCACGATGTGCGCGACGTCACGCTCCGGTCGCTGCGCAGCAACATCGGGATCGTGCTGCAGGAGACGTTCCTGTTCAACGGCACGGTGAAAGACAACATTCTCTACGGGCGGCCGGAGGCGACGGACGACGACATTGTCGCGGCGGCGAAAGCGGCGTATGCGCACGAGTTCGTCGAGCATCTCGAGCACGGCTATGACACGATCATCGGCGAGCGGGGCGTGAAGCTGTCGGGGGGACAGAAGCAGCGACTGGCGATTGCCCGCGCGCTGCTGGCTGACCCGCGCATCCTGATCCTCGACGAGGCCACTTCGCTGGTGGACACCGAGGCCGAGCAGATCATCCAACAGGCGCTCAACAACCTGAAGGAGGGTCGGACCACCTTCGCCATCGCCCACCGCCTCTCGACCATCCGCAATGCGGACAAGATTGTGGTCATCGACGAGGGCGAGGTGGTCGAGCAGGACCGCCACGAGGCCCTCATGGCCAAGAATGGCTTGTACGCCGAGATGTACCAGCGGCAGTACCAGATGGAGGAGAACTGGGGGGTCGGCGGAGGGCTGGGGGGCGGGATTGGGACACCACCCGGCGGCGGAGCGCCGCCGGGCGTCTAGAAGAGCGGCCGAAGAGCCGTTCGGAGGCCGCGGAGCCACGCCAGAATGGCTCTGGAGGGCACTCAGCCGGCCGCTACGCCTCGGGGGCCGGCCGGATGTGGCCCTCTCGGCCGGACCCCTAGAAAGGCCGTCGCGGTGAGCGCACACACCCTCCCCGGCTCCCTTGAGTGCCAGCTCACGACTCTGGCCCGCGCGCTGCGGGCGGTGCGGGCCGTGCGCGGGCTCGTGCTGTGGCTTGCCGGCTGCTCGCTCGGCTTCGGCCTCGTGGTGCTGGCACTGTCCCACGTCGTTCCCACGGCCGCCACTTGGCGCATGGTGACGGGCAGCCTGCTGGGGCTGAGTCTGCTCTCGCTGGGGGCGCTGGCCGCGTGGCCCCTGTTGTCGCCGGTGAGCCGCCGGACGGCGGCACGACTGGTGGAGGCGCGCTACCCCGACTTGCAGGACCGCCTGCTGGCCGTCGTCGACCCGGCCACCGGGGAGGCGCCCGGTGTCGCGACGGCGTTGTCCCGGGCCCTCGCAGCGGCGGTCGCCGCGCGACTGCAGGGCGAGGCGCCGCTGGCGGCGCTGGACCTGCGCTCGCTCCGGCTGCTGCTGGCCGGAGCGCTCCCGTGTGTCCTGACAGCCCTCTTGATCGCCCTGGCGTGCCCGCAGGGCCTCGCCCGCCTCCTCGCCGTCCCGGAGCAGGGGCGCCGGCCGACGGGCGCCCATGCCCCCGCGGAACGACCGGCGGCCCAACTGGCGCGCGTCGGCGTCTATGACCTCAATGTGGTGGTCGAGCCCCCCCCCTACACCGGACTCCCCCGGCGGACGTTGACCGCTGGCGTCGAGCACCTGCGCGCAGGCGCAGGCACGCGG
>CAZIWQ010000087.1:0-12188 GCA_964542355.1 uncultured Armatimonadia bacterium | reverse complement strand
GGAGGGCTCACCGCGGGGCGACCACGACCGCGGCGACGGCTTCGGCGATGACCCCGCCGAGGTCGTTCTTGGCCACCGCCCGGACGCGGTGCTCGCCCGGGGCGGCGTTCGCGGTGTTCCAGGGGAAGAAGAAGGGGGCGTCGTTGGAGGCGGCGCGCACGTGACCGTCGAGCTCGAGGATCACGCGCGCAGGCTGCAGGGCGGCGCCGTCGACGGCCTCGACACTGATCCGGCCCTGCAGCGCACCGGGCTGGCCGCCCTTGACCACCAGGGCCATCCCGTTCGCCACCGGGGCGGCATGCTCGGCCAGCGCCAGCGGAACGCTGGTGTCAGGCGGCCGTGCCAGCGGGAGCGTGCCGGCCGCGGCTCCGCCCGGCCCGGTCGCGGGAGCCCCGGCGGCTGAGCTCGTACCCGCGGCCCCCGGCGGGGGTGCCGCTTGCGGCACTGTGGCCGCCACGGCGCCGCCGGTCGCCGCCGCCCCCGGCCCCCCCACCACCTCACTCAGAAAGTCGCCCGCCGCAACGAGCGACCGGTACGTCTCCAGGATCTTCGCGTTGCCGGTGAGCGAGTAGTCGTTGTGGGCGAGCCCCTCGTTCACCGTATCGACGGAGAACCAGTTGATCATGCGGACCCGCGGGAAGCGCGTGGCGATGCTCTCGTAGACCCGCTTCATCTCGCGGATCGCGAAATCCACCGTCTCCTTCGCCGCCGCCTGGCAGAAGTGCGTGGCGGCGTACTCGCAGACCGCGATCGGCTTGCGTACCGCGTACAGGTTGTAGATGAACTCCAGGTGCTGCACGGCGTTCTCGACCGCTCGCTTGTTGACATTGCCCTCGTGGTACACCACGGAGTAGACGTTGACCCCCACCCAGTCCACGTACTCGTCGCCCGGGTAGTACAGCGGAATGGTGCTCTTGGGGGTAGCGAAGGGGCACCACACCAGGATCACGTTGGGGGCGACGGGGTGGATCACATCATGGACGAGGCGCCACTTCTGGATGTACAGGTCGGGGTTGCCGGAGTACGCCTCCCAGTCGCCGTTCATCTCGGAGGCGAAGCGGAGCAGCACGGGGCCGCCGTAGTGGGCACAGGCCTGGGCCCACCCCTGCAGGTACGCGTCGTCGCGGACGGCGTTGAGGCCATCGTTGGGCTCCCAGGCGATGTGCGGCATCGCACCGGCGGCCTTGAGCCGATTGGCCCACTGGAACGGGAACGGCTGGCCATAGCCGACATAGCGGAAGTAGGAGGCGTGCTTCTTGCCGGTGAGGGTCTCGAAGGTGGCGATGTCGTCGTGCGCGGCCGGGTCCAGCTCGATGTAGGCGCCAATGTAGCAGCCGCGCACCGGCTCATAGGGGGCCGGCGCCTCGCCGGCCCCCCAGACTGCCAGCGCACCACTCACTGCCCAGACTGAGATGGCGCAGGTCAGGTGCCGGTTCATGGTGTTGAGCACACTGCCAGTGCGGTCCTGCCCAGGGGTCCGGCCGAAAAGGCCACCTCCGGCCGGCCCCCGAGACGTAGCGGCCGACTGAGTGCCCTCCAGAGCAGTTCTGGCCTAGCTTCGCGGCCTCAGGGCGACTCTTCGGGCGCTCCCGCTAGTGCGGGAACGCCGCCCACGCCGTGTCGATGGCGTTCGCCGCGTTGGTTGCGAACAACTGTGTCAGCAGCGCGTTCGCCGCGCCATTCGGGTGCGAGTCTCCGCTCGTCCCACCGTACTCTGCCCGCAACCGGTTCGGGTGGGTAGCATGGTCATCGGGATACGCGATGGCATCGAACAGGTCAAACACCGCGACATTGTGCAAGGCCGGATGCGCCGCGTTGTACGCCGGCAGCCACGTACCCACGACCCAGTTGTTGAACGACCGTGCACGAAGAGCGGCGTCATCATCGATGACTTCGTCCGGGGAGTAGTGCTCGGGCGGGAAGGTCACGTAGATGAACAGCGTCGCCGGGTTGGCGGCAAAGATATCCTCCAGCGCCCAGTACGCGGAGCCATCGTGGGTGTAGGTGTTCCCCGGGCCGTTGGGGTGGCGGAACACCGCACGGTAGTTGGCCAGCGACTGGTCGTCAGTAAACGGGTACCCCGGCTCGGCACCGTTGCTCCAGATGTCACCGTTGGGGAAGCAGCTCTTGAACATGATGATGCGGTTCACACCCTCCTCGGCGTTGTAGGTCCGGACATGACCGAGGTAGTCGTTGAACCACTGCACCCAGTGACGCATGTCGGTATGCTCGCCCGGCACATCGCCCTGAGAGAGCGAGTCGGGGCGGCCGGTATCCGGCTCGACATCTGTGCCGTAGGTGATGTCATTGACATGGGCGATGTAGGCCTTGCCCTCGAGCGCACCGCGCAGGCTGTGGTTGAGCCAGTTCTCGCCGACAGAGTGGTGGAGGAACACGAGGTCATAGCGGTCGCTGGCGGAGCCCCCCATCACCGTCACGACGACCTCGTCACTGGCCTGCAGGGCGCCGTCATTGGCGGTCAGGCGCAGGACGTAGATCCCGACTGCGGAGAAGTCGGCCGTGGTCGTCGGCGATGTCGAGTCCCCGAACACGACGTTGCCCGGCCCGGCAACCATGCTCCAGGTGGCGGTGGTTGCAGCCGGTGGGTCGGGGAGACCGTCGTCGGTGACAGTCCCTGTCAGGTCCGCCGGGGCAGGGAAGTAGACCGTGCGGGCCGCGCCCGCCTCCACGTGTGGGGCCTGGTTCACACCACCGTCAGTCTGCACGGTGACCGTGACATCATCGGTCGCCTGCAGGCTGCCGTCGGTGGCTGTCAGACGAAGCAGATAGGTGCCCGGGACGGTGAACTGCGCCGTCGTGTCCGCCGCATTCGGGCTGTCGAAAGTCACCGTGCCCGGTCCCGCCATCAGGCTCCAGGTCAGCGTCAGTGCCGCCGGGGGGTTGGGGAGGCCGTCATCCGTCACAGTGCCGTCGAGAGTGGCGCCCGCGGGCAACACCACTGTCTGGTCGGCCCCCGCGTTGACCTGCGGCGCCTGGTTATCTGTGCCCCCACCCCCGCCCCCACCACCGTTGCCACCACCACCGCCGCAGCCGACCTGAACACAGCACACTCCGATGATTGACACACACGCCAGCAGGGCCACGGATCGCTGCAGGGACATGCCTCTCACGCTCCGGTCAGATCGGGATGTCAACGCCGACGCCGGCCCTCGCTCCCCCGGCCAGTACTCCCGCGCCGCCACAGCATCCACACCGGGCGGCAAGCATCGGCAAGCTGTGCGAGTATAGCATAGGGCTGAACGGGTGTGCAACGCAGACCGGACACGCAGGCAGGATCGGCCATGCGGCGGGCTGGTCGCCGCTGGCTGACGTCTTCCACACCGCAGGCCGCGGCCAGTCGCCGGCAACAGCCTGGTTCTGCGTCCGTTGGTCCCGCCGGCGACGGCCGGCCCGGGTTGTGTGCCCACCCCACGGGCACTATACTGAGGTCCGGCGAGGCCGCACGACACGACGACCAAGGGCGGGCTGCTGTGTGGAGATCATCCTGGCGGACCATGCCGGCTTCTGCTTCGGCGTCCGCCGCGCTATCGAGCGGGCTCAACTCGAGACCGCCAAGCGTGGCCGCCTGTACTCCCATGGGCCACTCATCCACAACCGGCAAGTGGTCGACGGTCTCCGGGCACAGGGCCTGGAGCCCATCGAGGACATCGACGACGCACCGGCCGGCGCCGCGGTGATGCTGCGAACGCACGGAGTGGGTCCCCAGGTGTACTCGCGGGCGGAGGAGCGCGGGGTGGAGGTGATCGACGCAACCTGTCCCTTCGTCGCTCGCGCCCAGCGGGAGGCCGCCCGCCTGAGCCGGGCGGGCTTCCAGGTCCTCGTCCTCGGCGAGCCGGAGCATCCGGAGGCCCAGGCGATCCGCGAGCACACCGGCGGCGTCGCCCATATCGTCGAGCGGCCGGCGGATCTTGGGTCCCTCAGCCTCAAGAGCCGGGTGGCCGTCGTCTGCCAGACGACGCAGCGCTTCGGCGCCCTGCAGGAGTTGGTGGATGCCCTCCTGCCGCTGGTCTCCGAGCTGGTCGTGGCCAAGACGATCTGTGACGCCACCGCCCAGCGCCAGGACGCGGCGTCGCGCATGGCCCGCGAGGTCGACTTCGTGATCGTCATCGGCGGCCGTCACAGCGCCAACACCACGCGTCTGGCGCAGATCTGCTCCGACGCCGGCAAGCCGACGCGCCACATCGAGACCGCCGCCGAGATCGACTGCTCGTGGTTTGCGGGCGTGGCACGCGTGGGGGTCACCGCCGGCGCTTCCACCCCCGACGAGGTCATCGAGGACGCGATCTGCAAACTCCGAGAGTGCGGCCACGGCCAGGGCGGAACGATCGCGTGACGCCCCGAGCGTATTGACTCCGGGGAGGCCGGTGCTATAATGAGACCGGTGGATACTGCGCCGGGCGCCACAGACCAACACTGACGCATGCCGTCTCCGGACAGGCAGGCTCCCCCTGATGTCTGCATCTCACATGCCCATGGTCATCCCGGCCAGGGGCGTTTGATTTCATAGGCGCCATCCTGATGACAGGCCCGCAGACCACCGTCCATCGAGGCGTCCCACTCGTGGGTAGGTTCCTCCACAGCATCCGACACACTCTCCTGGGTGATCCCGCCAGCAGTGACGGCACCGCTCCGGCGCTCCAAGTCAGGGTGAAGTGTCGCCGGTGCGGTGAGGTAATCGCAGTCCGCGTCGACAAGGCCAATGACCTGCTGTGCGAGTTTGGGGACGTCAGTGACGAGGCCCCCGAGCCGCCGCCGCCGACCGGATATACGCTGCACAAGGAGGTCGTCGGCCGCAAGTGCCAGAACCTCGTCCATTTCACGATGCATTTCGACGATCACCGGCGTGTCACCGGACGAGAGATCGAGGGGGGCGAGTTCGTCGGGTGGGAGGACACGAACTGACCGGTGGCCTTGAGGCCCGGCCGAACGAGCCGCTCCGATGATCGCCGCGCCTCACGCCATGCACACCAGAGCACGTGACCTGCCCGAACCGGGCGACCTCCCCGCGACTGGCGGCGCAACCGCGCACAGTCAGCTTCCACCCCTGGCAATCTCATGACCAACCTCCCTGACCAGCCGCTCGTGGGCACAGCAACTGCCGCTCGCCGCAGGACCGATCCCTTGGTCCATGTTGCCGGCACGGCACTCTTGATGTACGCCTTCCTGGTCGCAGTGCCGCTGGTGTCGGGCCTGCCGGCATGGGCCGCGGTGTACGGCACCTCGCTGGCGGTCACGCTGTTCACGGTGGTGCTGATGGGGGCGGGGGCGCTCTGGCGCACGCCGCCCCTGGAGGAGGGTCTGCTGGCGGTCTCGCTCCTGACGGCGTGGGTGCTCGCCAGCAAACTGCCGGGGATCAGTGACCATGCGTGGCTCTACCTCGGGCCGGCCGCCGAGGTGCTGTTCGTGCTGGGGTGCCTGTTCACCGGCAAGCTCCTGTCACGCATCGTGCGCGAACGCAACATGGCGCTGCCGGTGGTCGTCGTCGCCGCACTGGCGGATGTGTTCACCGTGTTCTGGGGGCCAACCGGTCAGGCACTCGCGAAGGCCCCTGAGCTCGTGAAGCGGCTCTCGATGGCCATCCCGAGGGCGGGGTCGGCGGTGGGCCCGGAGGGGGCCGGCGGCCTCAGCCATGTGGCCACGATGGGGATCGGTGACTTCATCTTCCTGGCGCTGTTTCTGGCCCTGGCCACCCGCTTCGAGTTCCCGACACGCCGCACGATGGTGGCCATCCTGTGTACTGCCTCGGCCGGCATCGTGCTGGCGCTGTCGATCCCGGTGCAGCTTGCCGGCATGCCGCTCCTCCCCTATATGAGCCTCGGCTTTATCGCCGCCAACTTCCGCGAGTTCCGTCTGACAGCGCAGGAGCGGCGCGATCTGCTGATTGCGCTGGCGACCGTCCTGGTGCTGTTTGGGGTCGTCGCCCTCGCCTTGCGCTTGTAGATGACGCGTGGTAATCTACAATGTTTGCACTGCGGCGTCGCAGCAGTCGCAGCGACGAAGGACCTCGTCGCGCACGACAGCGGCGCCGTTCTCTGGCGGGTTCCCGTCGACAGTCCCAGCCATCGTCAAGGAGTTGCCACCGTGTCCGAGCGCTATGAGTTCCGGAGCATTGAGCCCAAGTGGCAGGCATACTGGCGCGACAACCACCTGTTCCAGGTGGCACGCGACGCCGATCGGCCGAAGTACTACTGCCTGAATATGTACCCCTACCCCTCGGGTGACCTGCACATGGGGCACATGCGCAACTACATCATCGGGGACGTCCTCGCGCGCTTCCAGACGATGCAGGGCCGTGCCGTCATGCACCCGATGGGATGGGATGCCTTCGGCCTGCCGGCGGAGAACGCGGCCATCCAGCGGCAGATCCATCCGGCCGTGTGGACGGCACAGTGCGTCGCCACGATGAAGGCCCAGTTCTCGCAGCTCGGCATCAGCTACGACTGGGACCGCGAAGTGGACTGCTCGCAGCCCGACTACTACCGCTGGACCCAGTGGTTGTTCCTCCAACTGTACCATGCCGGGCTGGCCTACCCGGGGACGGCCACCGTCAACTGGTGCCCCTCGTGCCAGACGGTGCTCGCTAACGAAGAGCTGGACGGGGATGCCTGCGAGCGCTGCGGCAGCATCGTGGAGCCCCGCCGGGCCGGCAATCAGTGGTACTTCAAGATCACCGACTACGCCGACCGCCTGCTGGACGACATCGCGTTGCTCGACAACTGGCCCGAGCGAGTGCGCCTGATGCAGGAGCATTGGATCGGGCGCTCGAGTGGCGTGACGTTCTCGTTTGGCATCGAGGGCCGCGATGACAAGCTGGACGTGTTCACCACCCGCATCGATACCCTCTACGGGGTCACCTATGTGGTGCTGGCACCGGAGCATCCGCTGGTCCGCACGCTGACTGCGGGTAGCGAGCGCGAAGCGGCCGTGCGCGAGTTCTGCGTCAGCGCGATGCGCGAGGGCGATATCGCCCGCACCGCCGCCGAGACTCAGAAGCGCGGCATTGCCACCGGCGCGTACGCCCTCCACCCCCTGACGGGGGAGCGGGTGCCGATCTGGGTCGGCAACTATGTCCTGATGGCCTATGGCACCGGCGCGATCATGGCCGTTCCGGCTCACGACCAGCGCGACCTGGAGTTCGCCCGCGAGTACGGCCTGCCGGTCAAGGTCGTGATCGAGCCCGAGGGCCAGTACCTGGATGCGGCGACGATGACAGTCGCCTACGCCGACCCCGGGGTGCAGACGCACAGCGCGCAGTTCGACGGGATGCCCTCCCCCGCAGCCAAGGAGGCGATTGCTGACGCGCTGGAGGCGCTCGGTGTCGGGCACCGCGATGTCCGCTACCGGATCCACGACTGGCTGATCTCCCGGCAACGCTACTGGGGGGCGCCAATCCCCATCATCTGGTGCGACGACTGTGGCGACGTGCCGGTGCCTGAGGGCGATCTGCCTGTGCTGCTGCCCACCGATGCCGAGTTCAAGCCGACAGGCGACTCGCCGCTCGAGCGGCACTCGGCGTTCTCACAGACGACGTGCCCGCGCTGCGGCAAGCCGGCCCGCCGTGAGACGGACACGATGACGACCTACGTGGACTCGTCGTGGTACTATCTGCGCTATGCCAGCCCGCGCAACGAGGAGCGGATCTTCGACCGCGGCGACATCGACTACTGGCTGCCGGTCGATCAGTACGTGGGCGGCGTCGAGCACGCCGTGCGCCACCTGCTCTACAGCCGCTTCATCACCAAGGTACTCCGCGACCAGGGCTACCTCGGCTTTGATGAGCCGTTCCGGCGCCTGTTCACGCAGGGCATGATCTACAAAGACGGCGCCAAGATGAGCAAGTCCAAGGGGAACGTGGTGGGGATCGACGAGATGGTGGAGCGCTACGGGGCGGACACGGCCCGCACCTTCATCCTGTTCGTCGGCCCGCCGGATCAGGATGCGGAGTGGAATGACAAGGGCGTGGAGGGGGCCCACCGCTTCCTCCAGCGAGTGTGGCGTGCGGCGACGGAGGGACCCGGCTTCGACTGCGACTGGGAAGTGCACCTCCCGGCGGCCCCGGACGATGCCGATCGCGCCATGCGGCGCAAGACCCACCAGACCATCCGGCGCGTCGTCGCCGACGTCTCGCAGATGGGCCTCAACACCATGGTCAGTGCGCTCATGGAGTTGACCAACGCTATCTTCCCCTATGCGGAGACGGCGACCGGCGACCCGGGCAAGGTGGCGGTGTACAGCGAGGCAGTTGAGAACCTCCTGCTCTTGCTCTCGCCGACGGCCCCGCACCTGACCGAGGAGCTGTGGGAACGCATCGGGCGCTCCCCCAGCATCCTGCGTCAGCGCTGGCACTCGGCCGATCCCGCGCTGGCTGCCGAGGAGCTGGTCACCGTCGTCGTCCAGGTGAGCGGCAAGGTACGCGATCGCCTCGCGGTCCCTGCCGGCAGCGACCTCGAGGCCCTCACCGACCAGGCCATGGCGCTCGGCGCCGTCGCCAGGCACCTGGAGGGCAAGCAGGTCATCCGGGTCATCACAGTGCCGGACAAGCTCATCAACATCGTTGCGAGGTAGCCGTCGGCGCCGTGTCGGGAGCCGCGCCGTGCGATCGCGGCCGACACCGGCCGAGGAGGACAGCATGAGGGTCTGTCGGGAACGCGTGTCGCTCCCCATCTGAGAGCGGCGACGACGATCGCCACAGCACTGCTCTTCGCGCTCGCAGCGTGTGCCCTGGCCGGTTGCTTGCCGGGGGGCGGCTGAGGCGGGGCCTGGTGGCGCCGGGTGCGCCACCGATAGAGCACGGCCGTAGCGACCACCTCCGGCCGTGTCGCGCTAGCCGCACACCTCTCACCTGCCGGGGGTGTGAGTGCTGGAGTTCACGCGGACACAGCGGCTGCTCATCTGCGGGAGCATCGGCCTTCTCCTGGTCGTGCTCACCGTCGCGCTGCTGACACGCAGTCGCCGCCCGACTGAGCTTGAGGTCAGCGGCGCATCCCCCGATGCCGGCGCACCGACCGCGCAGGTCACCACCCCGCTCACTGTCCACGTTACCGGCTGCGTGTGCAACCCCGGCGTCTATCGGTTGCAGCTCGGTGCGCGGGTGCTCGACGCGGTAACGGCCGCGGGCGGCTTCGCCGCCGGTGCCGATGAGCAGACGCTCAACCTGGCGGCCTTCGTGACCGACGGCCAACGGATCCTCATCCCGCTACGCCCTCGGCCGCCGGTCCGCGAGCCGTCAGTCGCCCCGGCGCCGGCGACCACGGCGGGCGTGCTCCCTCCGTCACTGAGCCCCGCCCCGGCCACCAACCCGCCGGGTGCCACCGGCGCGCGGCCGCGTATGGGAGAGCCGGCCGCCCCGCCATCGCCGACGACTGCCTTCCCCCTCAGCATCAACCGGGCCAGTGTGACGCAACTGCAGGCGATCCCCTCGCTGGGTCCCGTCCTGGCCGCGCGCATTGTGGCCTACCGCACGCAGTACGGGCCGTTCCAGCGCATTGAGGATCTCGCGCGGGTGCCGGGGGTCGGTCCGAAGCGCCTCACCCGCATCGCACCGTACGTCACGTTGTGAGGTACCGATGATCCGTGTGCCACCGGTTCCGGAGGACTTACGCCGCGCCATCGCGGCACGCCCGCTGCTGGCGTTGGCCGCGGCCCTGGTGGCGGGCATCGTGGTGGCGGACTGCTGGTCGCCACGGCCAGGCCTGCTCCTGCTACCGGCTCTGGCCGGCCTCGTGGCTGCGGCCGGTGCGCGCAGCGGGTTCGCGGCCCGGGGCGGCCTGCTGCTGGCGACAGCAGCGCTGGGGGCCATCTCCCACGCCCTGGCCATCGCGCCACCGGCCGGCGACGTCAGCCGCCTCAGCGGCGTTCGCGACACCATCCTTGAGGGCCGGCTCATCGGCCGCCCGCTCCGCTCGAAGACCACGACCACCTTCGTCTGTGAGGTCTCCCGCGTCTGGACCCCCGCCGGCGTGCGGCACGTGGTCTGCGGGCGCGCCATGGTGCATACGGTACAGGTCTCCGGCGAGGCGCCCGTTGGCGCCGTGGTCTGGCTGCAGCGGGCAGCCATTGCCCGGCCGCGCGAGGTCCGCAACTGGGGCGAGGTCGATCGCCGCCGCCTGCTGGCCCGCCAGGGCATCCATACCGTCATCCGGTGTGAGCGCGCTGACTTCGGCCGCGGCAGCAATGCCGCCGGGGCCCGCCTCACGACCCGTCTTGCGCGTGTGCGCGAGGCCATGCTCGCCAACCTCGAGCGCCACATGCCCGGGCCCCGACCGCACCAGTCTGCCGTCCTGCTGGCAGGCATGGTCGTCGGCGAGCGCGGCGAGCGAGTTAGCGACACCGTGCGCAAGTCGTTCCGCCAGTGTGGCACCATTCACTTGCTGGTGGTGTCGGGCGCACAGGTGACCATGCTCGTCACCTTCGTGCTGACGCTGCTGCGGAAGCGCCGCCGCCTGGAGTGGTGGCACGTCGTAGTCGTCGCACCCGTGTTGGTGGTGTTCGGCCTCGTCGCCGGCCTGGGGGCCTCCATCGCGCGCGCGCTCATCATGGCCGGCGTGTGGATGGTGTCGCTGGTGTCCGACCGGCGCTACGACATCGCCTCCGCGATCGCTCTCGCGGCGATTGCGCTGGCTCTCACCGACTCCGCGATCGTGTTCGACGTCGGGGCCCAGCTCACGTTCGCGGCAACCATCGGGGTGAGTGTGGGGGCGTGGCGCCGTCGCGGCGGGGCCGGCCCCCACCCTTACCTCGGGGCACTGGCCCGGGCGACGACCGCGAGCCTGGGCGCGTGGCTGGCTGTCACCCCGCTGCTCGCGCACTACTTCCATAGCTTCGCGCTACTGGGGTCACTTGCCAATCTCGTCGCCGTCCCCCTGGCGAGTGGCGTGGTGGTTGTCGGCCTGGCGGCGATGCTCCTCGGCACGGTATCGGGCGCCCTGTGCACCGCGATGTGCTTCGTGGCCCGCCAGCTCATCGGCGCGATCCTGGCCGCCAATCATCTGTGTGCCGGGTTGCCGGGCGCGTTCATCGACCCTGTCTCCATGTCGGGCGTGACGTGCCTCGGATGGCTGCTGCTCGTGTCGGCCGGTGCCTACCTGGTGCGCAGCGGGCGGATGAGGGATCTGCTCCGCCGGCCGGAGGTCGTCACCGGCGCGGTCGTGCTCGTGGCCGTGCTCATCGGCGCGGCTGCGGTGAGAAGCGCGTGGCCGCGGCCGGCACGCATCGTCACGTTCGATGTCGGCGAAGGGCAGTGCTCGCTCCTGGAGACCGCCGAGCACCAGACGGTGATGGTCGACGCCGGCGGGAGGCGGGGGCTGTCTGACCGCGAGCTGGCGAACGAGGTGCTGCTGCCCTACCTCCTGCAGCACGGCTTCCGCCGGCTTGATGTTCTGGTCATCACCCACCCCGACAGCGACCACTACGGGGCGGCGCTGCGCTTGGCCCAGCAATTCCCGATCCGCCTGGCCATCACCAATGGCACCGCAGGGGAGGCCGGCTACCATGCCCTGCTCGCACAACTGGCGCAGACCGGGACACGGATCCTGGCTGCCCACTGCGGGACACGGATCGTCACCGGGACTACTGCGCTCCGCTTCCTCTGGCCTCCGGCGGGGGCACCGACGGCTGGTACCGTGGTGGACAACGACATGTCACTCGTGGTGCGCGCTGTCTGTCCGCAGATCACAGCCCTCTTCCCTGGTGACCTCGAGGTCGCCGGCATGCGGCAGCTCCTGGGAGCGGCCGATCCACGGGAGCTGGTCGCCGACTTCCTGCAGATCCCCCACCATGGGCGCACGAGCGCCGCGCTGCCCGCCTTCTTCGCCGCGGTGCATCCTCGCGTGGCAGTCGCGTCACGGGCCGGCGAGCGGCAGCGGCGTGGCGGCGAGGCCGCCTGTCGGGTGCAGTGTGAGCAGGTGTTCGCCACCGAGGAGTGCGGCGCAGTGGCGGTGGAGAGCCGGAACGGGAGACTGTGGGTGCGTACGTACCTGGGAGAGCAGCAACGGCCGACCTCCCCGTAGGGAGGTCGGCCGCAAGGTCTGCTTGGCGCGGTCGGGCCGGATGGCCAGGACACCGCTCAGTACAGGTTGAACATGGTGAACTGGGCGTCGCCGGTGAGGGCGGTGCCGTCCTCGGTGGCGGCCCGGACCTCCAGCGTCCCGATGTTCATGGCCTTCACG
>CAZIWQ010000086.1:6796-12283 GCA_964542355.1 uncultured Armatimonadia bacterium | reverse complement strand
GGACCCGCGCTCCCAGGAACGGCTCGCTCCACAAGCATACCGCCCCGCCGGTCTCGCCGTTCCCCGCCACCCGCCACCCGCCACGGCCGTTTCCTACGCTCCTACGCTCCTGCCGTGCCCACACGGCAGGTCCTTCCCACTCGCATGGCCAATAATAAGGTTACGGTGATGAGACGACTCCTGGCGGCGTTAGCGGTGCTCATGGCGGCTCACAGCGGGTGGGCCGCCGAGGGAGAACTCGCGCGTCCGTACGAGAGCGCTACGTGGTCGGTCGCGGCCAACGGCATCGACACCCGCGTGCTGGCTGCCCTGCAGCGGGCGGGCGTGGAACCCGCGTACCCATGCTCCGACGAGGTCTTCGTCCGGCGCATCTACCTGGACGTAATCGGCACACTGCCTGAGCCCGCGGCCGTGCGCCAGTTCCTCCAGGATCAGCGCCCCGACAAGCGCGCGACACTGATTGAGGCCCTCCTGCAGCGCGAGGAGTTCGCCGACTACTGGGCGCTCAAGTGGAGCGATGTGCTGCGGGTCAAGGCCGAGTTCCCGATCAACCTGTGGCCCAACGCCGTGCAGGCCTATCACCGCTGGATTCGCGAGGCCGTCAAGCGCAACCGGCCGTATGACCAGTTCGCCCGCGAGCTGCTCACCGCGAGCGGCAGCAACTTCCGCGTGCCCCCCGTCAACTTCTACCGCGCGGTGCAGGGGCGTGAGCCGTCCGCGTTGGCCGAGGCGGTCGCCCTCACCTTCATGGGGACGCGTCTCGCGAGCTGGCCGGCCGAGCGCCGGGCCGAGCTCGGCACCTTCTTCTCCCGCCTGGCGTACAAGCCAACGGGCGAGTGGAAGGAAGAGATCGTCGCCCTCGACCTGAAGCCCACAAGCGCCCTGGCCGTCGTGTTCCCTGACGGCACTCGCGCCCAGATTGAGCCGGGCGCCGACCCCCGAGTGGCGTTCGCCAACTGGCTGATCACCCCGGAGAACCCGTGGTTTTGCCAGTGCATCGCCAACCGCATCTGGGCATGGCTGCTCGGTCGCGGGATCATCCACGAGCCGGACGACATCCGGCCGGACAACCCGCCCGCGAACCCGGAGCTCTTGACCTACCTCGCGCAGGAGCTCGTGGCCGCCCACTACGACCTGCGCCGGCTCTATCGGCTGATCCTCAACTCGCGGACCTATCAGCAGTCCGCCATCCCCCGCAGCGATCGTCCTGCCGCCGAGGCGCTGTGCGCGTACTATCCGGTCCGGCGGCTGGATGCGGAGGTCCTGATCGATGCCCTCGACTGGGTGGGTGGCACCGGGGAGGACTACGTGAGCCCGATCCCCGAGCCGTTCACCTACCTCCCGCGCAACCAGCGGTCGATCGCATTGGCCGACGGGAGCATCACCAGCGTGTTTCTCGAGATGTTCGGGCGCCCGCCGCGCGACAGCGGCCTGGCGGCGGAGCGCAACAGCCAGCCGTCCGATGCGCAGCGGCTGTACCTGCTCAACTCCAGCGACGTCCAGCGCCGACTGACACGCAGCCCGCGACTGCAGGCCGTGGTGAGCGCCGCGCGCGGCGACCGTGTCGAGGTAGTTCGCGGGACGTACCTGGCCCTGTTGTCGCGCGACCCGACTGCGGCCGAGCTGGCCGCGGCCCAGCAGTACTGGCAGACCCCCGGGCTCAGCTTCGGTGCCGCCGCCACCGATCTGGCATGGGCGTTGGTTAACACTGCGGAGTTCCTCTACCGCCACTGAGCTGCGCAGAAAGTGAGAGTGGGGAGATGGGTCACCATCATGGGATCGACCCGGCGAGCACGCCGGAGCCCCCGCCGGAGCCGGTGGCGGGTACCCCCGTCAGCCGCCGCGATGCGCTGAAGCACATTCTGCTGGGTGCCGCCGGCCTCGCCCTGGGGGGCTCGAGCATCGCCCTGGCACAGGCGCCGAGCCCGCCGGTGGTGCCCGTCGCCAGGCCGGTGCGGGCGAAGGCGGTCATCCAACTCTGGCTGTGGGGGGGCCCCTCCCACCTGGATACCTTCGACCCCAAGCCGGAGGCCGGCTACGACTACTGCGGCCCTCTGCGCACGCCGATCGCCACCAACGTACCCGGCATCCGCATCTGCGAGCTGCTCCCCCTGCTCGCGCAGCAGGCTGACAAGTACTCCATAATCCGCAGCATGACCCACGGCAACAACGGGCACGAGACCGCGGCGTACATCGTGCAGACCGGCCACCAGCCCGGTGAGCGGCTGGTGTATCCCTCGATTGGCGCCCTCGTCTCCCGCTTCAGGGGCTACGAGTACGGCTACGAGGGTCTCGTCCCGCCCTATATCGTGCTCACCACCCCTCAGGGCCGGTTCGATGAGGCCGGGTTCCTCGGCCCACGCTACAAGCCGTTCGCCACCGGCGGTGACCCCAACCAGCGCCGCTTCGTCGTCGAGGGGGTCGTCGCCGAGGGCATGACCGACGAGCGCCAGCGCACGCGCCGCGACCTGCTCCATTCCCTCGACACGCTCAAGCAAGCGATGCCGGCCAACGCGCAGTTCGCCAAACTCGCGGCAACCGAGGCGAAGGCCTACGACATGATCCTGGGCGATGCGGGCAAGCTGTTCGACCTGTCGCAGGAGAAGACCGAGCTGCGCGATGCCTATGGCCGCAACACCTTCGGCCAGTCCTGCCTGATGGCGCGCCGGCTGGTCGCCGCCGGCGTGCCCTACGTGACAATCAACTATGGCGGCTGGGACACTCACAAGCAGCACTTCGAGGCGATGCGCCGGATGCTGCCGCAGATGGATCGGGCCATGTCCACGCTCCTGCAAGACCTGACCGACCACGGCCTGCTCGACAGCACGATCGTCTGGTGGAGCGGCGAGTTCGGCCGGACGCCGCGCGTCCAGTGGGAGTCGCCCTGGAACGGCGGGCGGAGCCATTACGGCGCCTGCTTCTGTGCCGTGCTCGCGGGCGGGGGCTTCAAGGGGGGCCAGGTCGTCGGCGCCTCCGACGCCACGGGCGAGCATGTCGCCGAGCGCCCGGTGTCGGCACCGGACCTGCTCGGGAGCATGCTCGAGCTGCTCGGGATCGACCCGGACGGCCCTCTGCCCAACCCGCGCGGCCTCGACCTGAAGGTGATGCCGCTGAGCGAGAAGCCCACCGCGGGCGCCGGCCGCCTGAAGGAGATCATGTAGGCTGAGGAACGCCACCATGCCACGTCGTCGCAGTGCAACCGTACCTGGTGCCGGCGGGCGCGTAGGCCGACCGTCCCGGTCGGCGAGGGGCGTGTCGAGCGAGACGCTCGACCTACGCGGCGGCGGAGAGCACAGCCCCGCCAAGAGCAACATCGTTTGGGTCAACCTCGTGGCCTGGTTGGCGGCTGTACTGGCTGCCGGCCTCACCGGTGCCTCGGCGCAGCCCAACGGGCCGCACATCGGCTATCTCTACCCCGCCGGCGGCAAGCAGGGCACCGTCGTGCGCATCACCGTGGGTGGCCAGTACCTGCGCGGCGCCGACGATGTGATCGTCTCCGGTGCCGGGGTCTCCGCCTCCGTGGCCGAGTACATCCGCCCCCTGAACGGCGGCGAGGTCAACGACGCCGCCCGGCATCTGCGCGAGCTGGTGCGCAAGCGCTGGAGCCCGCTGGCCCTGGCGGCCAGTCGGCAGGCGCAGGAGCTGCCACCGCTGCCCGATCACCCCTGGCTGCGCGACCTCGATGAGAAGAGCCCCCGCGAGCTCGCGCGCCTGCGCGCGCGCCTGTTCGACCCCCGCAAGGTCCCCAACGCGCAGATCGCCGAACAGGTGGAGATCGAGGTTACCATCGACCCCACCGCCCCCCCCGGTGATCGCGAGCTCCGTCTGGTGACCCCGGGCGGCCTGACCAACCCCGCCCGCTTCCAGGTTGGCACGCTGCCGGAGGTCTGCGAACAGGGCACCGACGACCCGACTGACCTCGCCACACCGACGGTCGACCTGCCCGCGACGCTCAACGGGCAGGTCATGCCCGGCGAGGTCGATTGGTTCCGCCTCCGCGCGCGGCAGGGCCAGCAGCTCGTGGTCCGCGTGCAGGCCCGGCGACTGATCCCGTATCTTGCCGACGCCGTGCCCGGCTGGTTCCAGGCGACGATTGCGCTCTACGACCCGCAGGGCAACGAAGTCGCCTACGCCGACGACTACCGCTTCGATCCCGACCCGGTGCTTGCCTGCACGATCCCCCGCGACGGACTGTATCGCCTCGCGATCCGTGACGCAATCTACCGCGGGCGGGAGGATTTCGTCTATCGCATCACCGCGGGTGAGCTGCCGTTCATCAGGCAGGTGTTCCCGCTGGGCGGTCAGGCCGGCGCCACCGTGGTCGCCGCGGTCGCAGGCTGGAACCTGCCTACCGACAAGCTCCCGCTGGACACGCGGCCCGGCGGCGACACCCTCCGCCAGGCGGCCCTCAGCCCCGCCGCCGGCCTGTGCAATGAGGTCCCGTACGCGGTGGACACGCTGGGCGAGAGCACCGAGGTCGAGCCGAACGACACCACCGCAGGCGCCCAGAAGCTCGCCCTCCCGCAGGTTATCAACGGCCGCATTGACCGACCGGGTGATGTGGATGTCTTCGGCTTCGACGGCCACGCCGGCGATGAGGTCGTGGCCGAGGTCTCCGCCCGGCGGCTCGGCTCTCCCCTGGACTCGGCGCTGCGGCTGGTTGACGCGGCCGGCACCGTCGTCGCCACCAACGATGACCATGACGACCCCCGGATGGGGCTGCTCACTCACCAGGCCGACTCCTACCTGCGGGCGCGATTGCCACAGGACGGGACGTACCGGGTTGTGCTGTGCGATGCCCAGCAGCAGGGGGGCGAGGCGTACGGCTACCGCTTGCGCCTCGGGCCCCCGCAGCCCGACTTCGCGCTGCGGGTGACGCCCTCGAGCTTCAGTATGCCGTTCGGCCGGCCGGCGACGGCCACCGTCCACGCGCTACGCACTGATGGCTTCACTGGCGACATCGAGGTCGTGCTCAAGGACGCCCCCGCGGGCTTCACACTCACTGCCACACGGATCCCCGCCGACAAGGCCACCGCCCGGGTGACCCTCAGCGCACCCCGCAACACGCCCCACCAACTGCTGCCCGTGCGCCTGGAGGGGCGGGCCCAGATCGGGGGCGCGCTGGTCAGCCGCCCGGTGGTGCCTGCGGAGGACATGATGCAAGCGTTTGCCTACTGGCATCTTGTGCCACAGCAGGAGCTGCTGGTGGCAGTGACAGGCACCCACCGCGTCCCGGCGGTCTGGCGGCCGCTGGTGGCGGGCGTTCGGTTGGCCGACGCCACGGGTGTGCGGGTCCCGCTCGGGGGCACGGCCCAGGTGCAGGTCACGGCCCCGGCGACGCTGCCGGACCCCCCACAGCCGGCGCTGCGGGCGGTCCGCTTCGCCCTGGCCGATCCGCCCCGGGGCATGTCGCTCCGGGCGGCGACCGTAACACCCACCGGTGTGACGCTCACGGTGAAGGCGGATGCGAACGCCACGCAGGTGGGG
>CAZIWQ010000086.1:0-6786 GCA_964542355.1 uncultured Armatimonadia bacterium | reverse complement strand
TACCTGATCGTCGAGGCGACGCTGGACGTCCCGGGCACGAGCGTGGGGGGCCAGCCGGCGCCCCGCAGGCAGCGCCTCTCGCTGGGTGTCTTCCCCGCCATCCCGTTCCAGGTGGTGGCCCCCGAGTAGGGGGAGCGTAGGAGCGTAGGAGCGTGGGAGCGTAGGAAACGGCAGGAGGGCGTGTGGGGCAGGCTTTCCAGCCTGCCATGCCGTTGGGGTGTGGGATCGGCGGGAGGCATCGGCCAGTCGGTACTCCCCTGTCGCGAGCCGTTCCTGGGACCGCGACCGTCCCGGTCGCTGCCGTCTGCCGTTGGCCGTGGGCGTCTGTAGGCCGGGACCCCGCCGGTGTTGCCGTCGCCGTCTTGTAGGGCGCGTCTGCATCACCGGGGGGTGGCCAGGATCACGCTGGCGTGAGAACTCTGAGTAGGCGGTTACCTCCCATGACAGCCAGCCCCGCACCGAACCACGCCGCATCCATTGGTCACGCCTCCTCGAGACGGCCTCACCTCGCGGGGGCTGCGACCGCCATCGCCGCGCTGTATGCCCTCGCCGGTCTCGCGGCCGGCCCCGTCTCGGCCCAGCAACGCGCCGCCCCCGGCCCGTTCACCGTCAACCTCCTCGCGGCCGAGGGCGACAAGCCGCTCCTCGGCGTCACGGTGCTGCTCGGCGGGCGCTACGCGATCAGCAACCACCTGGGCGCCGCAACCTTCGACGGCGTTCCCTCCGGCAACTACCCCCTCGTCGTCGCGCAGGTCGGCTATGATCGCATCGAGCGCGCGGTGACGCTAAGCCCCGGCAAGCGCGAGGCGATGGAGTTGAAGCTGGTCGCCACGCGGCACGTCGCGGCGAAGGGGAAGGTCGTCCTCAAGGACACCGCACGCCCGGTGGCAGGGGCCACGCTCAACCTCTCCCCCTTCGCGGTCGCCACCGCCGTGCAGGGCCCGTGCGCCGCGGTCACCGGCTGGGATGGGACCTTCCTCCTGCCTGAGCTGCCGGTCGGCAAGTACCGCCTCAAGGCCGCCGCCATCGGCTGCGAGGCGGCCGAGGAGACGGTGGAGCTCAAGGCGGACATGGCCACGCTGCCGGTGGAGCTGACCCGCACCACCGCGCCAGCCGACTATGCGGTGACCTGCGTGGATGCCCTGACCGGTGCGCCGGTGGCGGGTGCCCGCGTGGTCCTCGCCGAGGCCTGGCCCCGGGGGATCATCGCCGAGGGCCGCACCGACGGCGCCGGCCACTTCACCGTCACCGGCGTCGCCACCGGCGACCTCAACTGGGAGACGGAGACGCCCCTGACCACCGTGGCAGGGGTGTGGGCGCAAGACCGCAACTTCCTGTCGCTCGTCAGTGACGGGGCGACGCTCAGTGGCTGGCACAATGCGCTGAACATGGCACTGACGGGGCAGGTGGCCGGTGACGGCCGGAGTGCCACCGGCACCTGGCAGCAGGTGCTGGACGGGGAGATCGGCAAGGCTACCGGCCGGTTCACTCTGGGCCTTAACGAGGGTGGGACCCGGCTGACCGGCAAGCGTGCCACCGCAGGGCAGGGCGAAGGCGCCTGGGGCTGGGAGCGCACTCGCATGTCGGCGGTGGCCGTGACGCGGGGGGTGCTGACCGCCCAGGTCGAAGCCGCGGGCTACGACCCCGCGGCGACCTGCCGGCCGGCGGGGACGGGCGGCGCCCTCACGATCCGGCTCAACCCCCGTGTGCGCCTGGCCGAGCAGGAACCGAATAACGACGTGGCCACCGCCCAGGCCATCCCGTCGGGCGCGACCGTGGAATGCCGCTTCGGGCAGCCGGGCGATGCCGACAGCTTCCGCTTCCGGCTGCTGCAGCCCGGCACCGTGCGGCTGGAGGTCCAGCGGCCCGGGGATGTGTGGATGCGCCTGGAGCTGTTGTCCCCCGCCGGGACCCGCGTCGCGGACTGCGGGTTCACGGGCGGGCTCCAGATCTGGGACAGTCCGTGGCTGGTGGCCGGCGACCACGTCCTGCGGCTCGTCGAGTGGAACAACAACGCCGCGAGCCAGCAGCCGCTGATCTTCCACCTGACCAGCCGGCTGGCCCCCGACCCGTGGGAGCCGAACAACGACCTCGGCACCGCGCGCCCGATCCGGCCGGGACAGGAAGTTCGCGGCTGGCTGGCCCCGCCGGGCGACAACGACTACTTCCGCTTCGAAGTCAAGCGGCCCTCGCAGGTGCGCTTCGTCAGCCCCTGGCACCCGCTCTGGCGGCGGTTCCTGATCCTGGATGCCGCCGGGAAGAAGCTGGCCGAGGAGGGCCTCGCCGCACGCGATGGAGCCGTCGGCGCCACGCTGGCGCCGGGAAGCTACTACCTGCAGATCGTCCAGTGGGACAACAACAACGCCCACCCTGACCCCTACTCGATCCGCATGGAGCTGCGGGAAGACGATGGTGTCGACGACACGGTCCAACCACAGGGGGCCGTCAGCACGCCCCGCAAGCTGGAGCTCGGCGCCCAGGTCGGCGATACGCTCTTCCCGGAGCGCGACCGGGACTACTACATGGTGACAACGCCAGGCTCCGGTCGGCTCCACGCCTGGGTGATGAGACCCCCCGAGCTGTGGGCCAAACTGCGCGTGCTGGCTGCCGACCGGCGCGTGTTGGCAGAGTGTGGCTCAACGGGCGGGCCGGCGGAGACCTCCGTGGAGGTCGAGGGCCCCACCACCTACTTCCTCGAGGTGGTCGAATGGAACGACAACGCCGCCTCGACGAACCCCTACCTCATCCGCACCTGGTTCGAGCCGTGTGACGAGACGGAAGCGTTGGCGCGCAACGATATCCCGGATGCTGCGGTGCCGCTGGAGCTCGGGGAGGTGCAGCGCGGCAACCTCCTGCCCAACGGCGATGAAGACTGGTACAGCCTCACCGCCGACCGTGCCGGGCTGCTCCGGATTACCGGAGTGAAGCAGGCAGATCCCTGGAGCCGACTCGAGCTGTATGATGCCGGTGGGGCCCGGCGGCTGGCCGAGGTGGGCCTCTCGGGCGCGGCCCAACCCATCAACTGGGCCGTGCCGGTGCTGGCGGGGGAGTTGCGCCTGCGCGTGGTGGAGTGGAACGACAATGCGGGCCGGCCCGCACCGTACGAGCTGTCCGCGAACCTCGTTCGCGTCGAGCCCGCGGAGACCGAGCCCCTCACCGCCGATGCGCCCCGCATGCTCAAGCCGGGGGAGGCGCAGTCGTGGTTCCTCGATCAGGCCGGCGATCGCGACCAGTTCGTGTTCGCGGTGGCCGCGGCGAACAAGTTCACCCTCCGGGTGCGCAAGCCCCCGGGGCCCTGGATCCGGGTCGTGCTGTTCGACGACCGGACTGGGGAGCAGCTCGCCGACTGGGGGGTGACGAGTGACGCCCAGCAAGCCTTCGAACTGGAGGCGAAGGGCCCCACGCGCTACCGGGTCCTGATGCGGGAGTGGAATGATAACGCCTCGTCGCCCGGCGCGGGGTACCTCCTGATGGATCCCGTCGGGGGGCGTGACATCGCCGCTGACACGGTGACCGCCACGGCCGACCCCCTCGACCCCACCCAGGTGTTCTTCACCCGGGCCGAGGTGGCCGGGATGCCACGGCCCGGACGCGTCGACCTCGATGCCGATGGCAACGGCACGGTAGATACCCAGGTGCCCGTAGACGGCAAGGCGACGTTCCGCTACCCCTCGGAGGGTCTCTACACTGCAGTGGCGCTGATGCACGCCGACACCGGGGTCGTGACGCGGTGTCCGCTGTGGGTCGCGGCCACGGGGCCGCGCGAGCGCCGGGGCATCCACCTAGTCGTCAGCCAGCCGGGAGAGGGGCAGGTGGTCGAGCGCGATGCGCCGGTCAGCGTCCGCGCGCTCAGCTACACCGGTGCGCGGATCGCGCGGGTGAGCGCCGGCGTCGACGGGCGCAGTCTCCCGACCAGCTACAGCGCCCCCTACACCTTCGATGTGCCGTGGCGGACGCTGGGGCCCGGGGCGCATGAGCTGACCGTGACGGCCACCGACACGGGTGGCGACAGTGCGGGCCTCACGCGCAAGTTCCGCCTCTCGCCGTACTTCGGCCTGTTGCCCCTCGACGGCGCGGTGTTGTCGGGCAACGCGGTGCGGGTGAGCTGGTCGGGCGCCGACTTCGGCCCCGCGCGCGTGCGCTATCGACCGCGCGCCACGGCCGATTGGCGCGAGGCAGTCGGTGAGAGCGGACGCGAGCGCGTCGTGCTCCTGACCGATCTCGAGCCCGGCCAGCCATGCGAATTCCAGCCACTGTCCGGCGGCGAGCCCGGGCCCGTGCGCACCGTGACCCGCGTCAAAGGCCTCGCCTTCGGCAAGCCCCGCTACGGGGCCACCATCAACCGCGACTATGACCAGCGGATGCCCATCTCCGTCCGCAACCACGGTGACCAGCCCCTGAGCGTGCGCCTGGTCTGCGGCAAGCCGGCGGGAGACAGCCAGCTCCTGATCGGCTTCGTCGGCGAGGGCTCCGAGGGCGCACCGATCAACCTCGGCCCCGGCGTTGAGCGCGAGTTTCTCCTGTGCTTCAGTGCCCAGGACGTGGTCACTCCGACACATCGATTCCCGATTCGCATCACCGCGACAAACGGCTTCTCCGATGAGGCGGAGGTGGAGGTCACCGTCCGCCTGCCGGTGGTGAAGCTGGAGTGGGAGGCCGTCGGCCCGGCACCCTCCGGCCTCGGGCAGCGCTTCCGCCTGCACAACAAGGGCGATAGCCTCACCGACCTCGCCGTCGTGGCCGACAGCCCCGACGTGACGGTCTCGCCCGACATCCAACACGGCCTCTTGCCCGCGGGTCAGAGCACCGAGGTGACGGCCGCGCCCCGGCTGTACCAGGGCTTCACGGGCGTCGCGGCGCAGCTCATTGCCCGCGCACTCGACAAGGCGGTCAGTACCGAAGTGAAGATCGCCCTCAAGGCGGGCGAGCAGGTCTACGCGGTGGACCTCATCCCGGGACAGACTCCGGAGGCTCCCCTGAGCGACGATCAGCGGGCCCTGCTGTCCGCCCGAGCCCTGGCCGCGGGCGCCCTTGACCCCGAGACCGTCGACTGGGCCGCCACCCTCCAGCCCGCCGACACCGATGGTGACGGTAAGCCCGACCGCTGGACTTTCGCCGACGATGATGACAGCGTCCTGTGGGTGGGTGATGACACCAATGCCGATGGGACCGTCGACTTCGTCCACGCCGACGTCGGCTTTGACGGCATCTTCGACTACTCGGCGTTCAAGGGCGAGCGGGGCTGGGAGCGCACGAACATCGTGGAGGCCTGGCTGGAGATGGGCTTCTCGCTCCCGTGGGCCCGCAGTGCGTATGAGAAGCACGACGTCGCGGTGCTGGTCAACACCGTGACAGTCGGCCGCCTCCTGAACGCGATCCCGGAGGGGAACTACGCGTTTCGCGTTCCGCCGACGGCGCTGCGCTTCAACACCCAGGGGCAGCCGGAGGGGAATGTCATCGAGATTGCCTCTCAGCACCTGCGTGGTGGACACTACGTCGTCAGCAGTGACTTCCGGCTGAAGCTGAGGCTCACCGGCACACGGGTCTGGACGGTCGCGACGAGTGCCGCCGAGGCCGGTGCTCGCGCAGCCAATGTCGAGGGCATCTCGCTCACGGCCGCCGACCTGAGCATCTCCTCCGCCGACCTGAAGCTGCTCGGCCCGACCCCCCTGGGGAAGGGCGCCGACGTCAAGCTCACGGTGCCGATCCGCAGCCTCGGAGCCACCACCCCGGGCGCCGTTGACGTCGCGCTCCAGCGGGCCACCTCCGCGGAGGCGGGAGTGGAGCTGGCACGGGTCACGGTGCCGCTGTCCGCGGCGCCGGCAGGGGATATCGCCGAGCTCCCGTGGAAGGCCGCGGCGGGCACGCATACCCTGCGCCTCGTGCTTGACCCGGACAGCAAGCTCGCCGACAAGAGCCGCCAGAACAACCAGGCCTCACTGACGGTGACGGTGGCAGGCGAGGATGCCAGGCCCACCCTCGGCGTGACGCAGCCGGCCGCCAATGCCACGTTCACTGACCCGGTGGTGCCCATCAGCGCCACTGCCGCCGATGACAGCGGGGTCGCGATGGTGGAGGCGCGGATCGACACCGGCCTGTGGGCGCCGCTGGCGGGCGATGCCACCTACGCCGGCAACGCGCTGGTGCAGCCCGGCACCCACACGATCACGGTCCGGGTGACCGATACCGGCGGCAACCAGGTCGAGCAAGCGGTGCCGGTGACGGTCAACGCGACGACGCCGCAGGTGGCGATTGCCGAGCCGGCCGAGGGCGCCGGCCTCGATGCGCGCGAGGTCCCGGTCGTCCTCCGGGCCGCCCGCGAGGCGGTGCTCGCCGCGGCCCGCGTGAATGGCGGCGCCTGGCTCCCGGCCCCCCTGGCCGACGGCGCCGCGACGGTCACCGTCCCGCTCAGCTTCGGCCCGTGCGTGCTGGAGGCCTGTGCCGTGACAGCGCGCGGGGTCATGGGCCTGGCGACGGTGCGGGTGAGCTGTACTCGCCAGCCGACGGCCGGGGAGACGCCGCCGGCCACGCTCGCGGGCACCGGCGGAGGCCTGCTGGAGATCGAGGGCGTCGGGTGGGTCGACGTTCTGAGCACTATCAATGGCGTCCTGAAGCCGCGGCCGGCCCCGGCCCCGCCGGTGCCGTAGGCCGACCGTCCCGGCGACCGCTGTTCATCGGCCAGCCCATCGGCGGCGGCACGAACCGCACCTGCTGGTCACTGTGATCTGGGTCTGTCGCGGAAGTTGTGTTGGCGCGGCTTCCAGCCGCGCCGGTGCCATGTGCCCA
>CAZIWQ010000085.1:0-12292 GCA_964542355.1 uncultured Armatimonadia bacterium | reverse complement strand
ATCGACACTGGCCCGGACGATCTGGAAGCCATGAGCGAATGGGAGCGCGAGGAACATGACGGCCGCGAGCAGCACTTGCCTGTGCATGGTGGACCTCCCAGGTGGTGGCTGAGCAGGTCATGCCAAGAAGCAGTGGGACGCGCTAGAGACCCTATTCATACCATGCCGCAGGCGGTGATGTCAAGATAGTACACAAATCATGAGCAATTATTGAACTTGGCGCAGCTCCCCGGTGGCGCCAGCGGTGTATGCGCCCGAGGCTTCTCGGGGCCAACGCGCACATGGGGACCGGGGGAGGTGCGCCTCCGGTCAGCCTCGTGGCGCGCTCCGGCCGCCTGGAAGAGCAGCCGAAAGGTCGTTCTGAGGCCGCGAAGCTGCGCCAGAATGGCTCTGGAGGGCACCCAGCCAGCCGCTACCCCTCGGGGGCCGGCCGGATGTGGCCTTCTTGGCCAGACCCCCGGGCGTGTGCAGGTGACCCGTCGTGCCCCACCACTGTCTATGCGGCATATCATGCGTGACGAGACACTAGCTCACCGTCCGCGCCAGAATCTCCTCCTGCACATCGGGGGAGAGCTCCACGAAGCGGGAGCTGAACCCACCGACCCGGACGACCAGGTTGCGGTGCGCCTCGGGGTGCACCAGGGCCTCGCGCAGCTCTTCGTTGCTGATGACGGTGATCATGACATTGGAGCCGCCCGTGGCAAAGAACGTCTTCAGGAGCGCCTCGGTCGGCACCCGATCCTCTCTCAGCAGGCGTCGGCCGAACTTGAGGTAGCACGCCTGGCCACCGATCTGGCGGGTATCGAGCCGGGCGAGCGAGTTGATGAGGGCGGTGAGGCCGTGGCGGTCGCTCCCGGTCGACGGGTTGTTGCCGTTGGTCAACGGCGCTCCCGCCCGCCGTCCGTCAGGGGTGGCGCCGACCAGCTTGCCGAGGATCACGTGGCCGCTGGCGTTGATCAGGTCGGCGAGGGCGAAATCGAGGCCGTGCCGCCGCGCCTGCCGCGCCGCCGCAGCGCAGATCAGGTGGTGCACCTCCGCCGCCATGGCATCCGCCTCGGCGTCGTCATTGCCGAACTTGGGGACACTTACGAGCAGCCGGCGGGCCTACTCCCAGCCGTCGAAGTCGGCGGCCATGGCCGCCAGCAGTTGGGCGGGTGTCAGTTGCCGCGCCTCGAAGACCACGCGCTTGATGGCCAGCAAGCTGTCGGCCACGGTGATGTTGCCGTACGTCTCCGTCAGGATGCCGCGATAACGGGCGCCGCCGTCGAAGAGGCCCCGCCCACGCTCCCGGCAGTCATCGTACAGCAGGCTCCACAAGAGGTGGGGCGCCGTCTCGGCGACCAGGGGAGAGAGCACCATCTGCAGGTCAGGCAGCGCCGCCATGCAGTGCTCGACTTGCCGGGCGAAGGCCTCCCAGAGCTGGCCGAACCGCTCAAATTGGGCGAAGTCACCGGTCGGCAAGCCCATGGCTTGCCCCGAGACCGGGTCGACGCCGTTGTGGAGCGTGACCTCGAGCACCTTGGCAATGGCCACAGTACCGTTGGGCGAGCCGAGGCTGCGGTGCTCGAGGCTGAACTCGCCGCAGTCGGAGGCGACGTACTGCTCCGCTTCCGTCGGGCTCACGTTGAAGGAGCTGGCGATGCCCGGCACCGTGGCCTCGTCGCCGTAGAGGATGGGGAACACGCCCCCCTCCCCAATGACGTCGAGTGCCTTGGTCCAGACCGCCGGCGGCGTCTGCGGTGACACGCGCAGCGATGTCTGCGGCAGGAGCGCCTTCACCGTGCGCGTCGCCTCGAGCGCCAGGAGTGTGAAGCGGTCGGCGCTCTCCGGGTTCGGCCTCCCCACTCCGCCCAGCATCACACGGTTGGACCAGGTGGGGAAGCTCTGAGCCATGAGCCGCCACCACGACTGCAGCAGGCGCAGGGCATCGGCCTCCGTCAGCCGCCTTTCGTCGATGTCCCGGGCGTAGAAGTCGCCCAGGCAGACGTCCATCCTGCCGAAGTTGCGCACCGCCGCGACCAGCGCGTACAACCAGACGAGCTGGATGGCTTCGCGCAGCGTCGCCGGCGCAGCCGAGCGCACGTGCTCGAGACCCTGCGACATGACCGCGAGCTCCTCGCGGCGCGCGCGGTCCTCCGTCGCGGCCGCCTGGTCCGCAGCCTGGTTGGCGTAGTGCGAACACACGTCCGCGAGCAAGTCCAGGACCATGAGCATGCCATCGCACAGCCGTTGCGCGCGGTCGTGCGGAGGGGCCGGACTACGAGGGCCAGCGGCGAGGGACGAGCCGCACGGCCCGAAGTATCCGGCCCGCAGGTGTCCGCCACGCCCGGGCCGGAAACTGCGACCGCAGACGACGCGGTCTTGTGTCTGGCCCCTCCGAAGACGCCCGCACGGCTTACGCTAGCGCATATGGGGGCTCTCCCCCCGCCCGCCGTTGCCGTCCGCCGTTCGGGACGATCAGCCGACGCAGACTTCCAGTGCCTCCATGACGAGGGCCTTGTCCGGCGCGGTGCTGCGCTCCTTCAGTGTTAACCCCAGCGTGTTGTCACCACAGAAGGCCGGGCAGTCGGCCAGGTCCACTTCCAGGCGCAGGCCGGCCGACCAGGTGAACGGCACGCCAGGCCCAAACAGCGGCCCGGC
This sequence comes from uncultured Armatimonadia bacterium, assembly GCA_964542355.1. GTDB lineage: Bacteria > Armatimonadota > Zipacnadia > Zipacnadales > JABUFB01 > CAZIWQ01. The sequence continues at coordinate 9,652 of CAZIWQ010000085.1, read as the reverse complement.
CAGCCCCGCCACTGTCTCGCCCTGTGGCTGGTGGAGGATCCGGAGCTTGCCGGAGGGGATTGGCTCACCATTGAGGTCGACGGCGAACTTGTCGAGCAAGCTCGCCTCGTAGATGCGCAGGCGCAGGACGCCGTGGAGCTTCTCGCCATGCCTCCCGTCGGCCATGCGGAAGCGGAAGACCTGCCGCCGGCCGAGGCTGTCGGCACCGAAGGTGAGCGACTGCTCGTTCACCTTCCCGGTGGGCCCGGCACCGGCGGCGTGGGGGAGGTAGACGTAGCGGCGCGGCCCCGCGAGGGCCTGCCGGGAATCGGCGAGGATCGCGATCGCGTCCGTACAGAACCTGTGGTCCTCGTCCTTCCACAGGTACATGTTGAAGACCGAGGCCCCGGCACCGCCCCAGGCGTAGATGTTGCACGCCAGGGCGCGGAACTCCTCGAGCGAGCGCATGTACAGCGGGTACTTGGGCGCATGGCTGTAGCGCGGCTGACCGAAGCCGGGGTACACGAGGCAGCCGGTGCCCGCGACGGCCGTGACGAAGTCGTCGGGCCGCACGCCGACATCATGCAGGAAGAACTCCATCGGCGCGAGGTAGTCGGCGTAGCCGCGCTTGGCCCATGTCGCGACATCACAGCCGATGTTGCGGCACTCGTCCACCGTGGGGGCCACCCGGTGCGCGAGGATCAGTCGGTCGCGGCCCTTGCGCCGGGCCACCTCCGCCAGCATGGTGTGCACCTCCCCGACGAAGCCGGTGAGCTCGTCGAGGTGCTCGTGCTGATGGCCGGCGGGGAAGTGCCGGCAGAAGCGCATCCAGTCCAGCTCCAGCCCGTCGATGTCGTAGTTGGTGGCCATCTCGCGCAGGATGCCGAGATAGTGGGCCCGCACCTCGGGGAAGGCGTAGTTGAGGGTGGCGTCGCGGCTTCCGTCCTGCCACGTGTTGCACCACTCGGGGTGGTCCATGACAACCCGGGGGAAGAGCGGGTTGTCCGACGTGGCCTGCCAGCGCGCGCCATGGTGCGCGTCGCTCATCCGCGCCCCGCCGAGGATGACAGCGCCGGCCCGCCGGGCCTCCTCGCAGGCGAGGCGCAAGACGTCGGTGCCCTGCGCGAACAGCTCCTGGATCGTCTGCTGCCAGGCGATGGTCTCGCGTACCTCGGGGGGGAAGCGGGCGCCGATGACCTCGCCGGTGGGCGTGTCCTTCGTCTCGACCACCGGCCCGGTCGTGACATCGGCGACGAAGACCCCGGCGCCAGCGGCGAAGGCCCGCCGGTACCACTCGCGGATGAACTCCTGGCGTTTGCCCACCGGTGCGTGTGCGGCGGCGGAATCGACGTCATTGCAGTCCTGGTTGAACACGACACAGCGGCCTTGCATGGTAGTCTCCCTTCGCGTGGGCTCGGCGGCCCACAGCCCGGTGGCCAGGACGGGAGCGCCGGCAGCAGCCCCCACGGTCACCAGGAAGCGACGACGGTTCATTGGCGATCCCCTCCGTCACGCCCGTCAAGTTGCGGTGCCATGGTCGCCGGCGCGCACCGCCCGGGGGCAGCGGAGCGCCCACCGCCTGTCCGTGGCTGACCTGCGTGCGCATGTTCGGCCCTCGACCGTGCGCGGCGGGAGCAACCTGCATATGTACTTCCTCTCCGCGCGCCATCTGGCCTCTTCCGGTTGCCCGCCCCGGGAGGTGCTCGGAGCATCGCCGCGCGCGCGCGCTGCCTCGGCAGGCCTTCTTGCAGCGCCGGCGAATCTGTACCCAGGTGGGGGAGCTGCGCGAAGGCCGTGATCCGACACCGTGTTTGTGCTGCGCCCCGCAGACGCGGCCCACGGTACCCGGAGGTCCCCGGGTGGCGCGCCGTCTGGGCGCCGCCCGGCGACACAAGACGGGGTCCGGGGCGGAGCCCCCGGCCGTTCATGACCGGATCAGGCCGGGCTCCGCGATAGCGCCCATAGCGATCGGAGGCTAGCCGCCGTGCGTCACTCCACCCGCCTGCTGCTTTGCGCCATCGTGTCCGGTCTCTGCCTGCCGGCCGCCGTGACTGCCCTCGCCCAGGCACCACCCACGCCCACTCCGGTCAACACCGGGACCCTCCGGAATCCCCTCTTCGCCCTGGTCCCCGGCCTCGGCGACATGCCGGCCCCGCCGTGGCTGCAGGAGGGGCTGCGGGCCACCTACAACACCCGCGCCGCCAGCCTCTCGGACTTCTCCATCTATGTGTACAGAGGGGATGACGGCAAGGGGGCGTTCGGGCAGGAGCATGGCTTCGGCGGAGCAGGCCTCACGCAGTTCACCATCATCGCCCGCGATCAGGGGAAGTTCATCGGCGCCGGGATGTCCTACACGGTGGACATCAACACCGGCAATCTCACCCCGCAGCCGGCCGGCGTATCCGTGGACGTGCCGGGGGCCGGGGTCATCTGGACCTCGCCCCGGGGGCTCGCCGCCGCGGCGAAGGTGACCATGAAGAACCTGACCATCGTGAAGGGTACCTACCCGGAGAACGGCGCGACCCACAACAGCATCACGTTCCGCTGGAGCCACGATGCCTACCTCGAGCGGCTCGTCGAGGGCATCGCCGACGCCACCTATGACCTCGACACCGGTCTCCAGCTCTACTCCGCCCACCAGGTCACCAACAGCATGGCCAACCGCACGCAGTTGACCCAGTCGGAGTACGCGGGGCGTCGCTATCTAGAGCTCCCCTGGCACGCCGACGCGGCGCCCGTCTGGACGCAGCAGGTGCAACGGCTGGAGTACCATGGCACGGTGTGCCTGCAGATGGTCGGCACACCGAACATCCCCATGCAGTACAGCGCGGTGTTCGAGCGCACCGACGGCGGCCCGAACTGGACCGCCTACACGGCCACGCGCTATCTCCGGGGGCAGTACAATGAGAGCTTTCAGCTCGGGTGCGGCGTCAACGGCTTCCCGGGCGGTCCGTGGATGCCCCCCGAGGCCCTGCAGACCCTCACGCCGGGGCAACTGCTGGACAGCGACCCCTTCACCGGCGTCAAGGTCAACGTGGACCAGATCGCGCCCGGCCCGAATGGGACTCAACTCATGGGCTTCGCGACCACGATGCCGGGCACCACGCTCATCCATGCCTACGACCGCGCCGATGGCAGGCTCGTCTTCATCCGGGAGATCAAGCGCGTCGGTCTCGCCACCCAGGTCATGGAGCTGTCTCTCGCGAGGGTGAGCTAGAAGAGCGTCGGGGCTCACGCCTCCGTCGGCTGCCTTCCGGCCACGAACTCCCCGGCGATCGCGATCAGTCGGTCGATACGCTCGTGCTCCGCCGCCCGGCCGAAGTGGGCCACCCGGAAGGACACGCTGTTGCCCTCCGCGTCCCTCCGCTCGCCGCCGCCAACCATGGTGTTGTGCTCCGTCATGCAGTACGAGCGCAGGTCTGTGGCCAACATCCCCTCCGGCATGAGGAACTCCGTCAGTACGGGAGACGCATAGCGCGGATCGGCGGCGGGGGTGAAGCCGAGCGCTCCGAGCCCTCGTTTGAGCCGCTCCCCCGCGGCGCGGAAGCGCTCCTGTCGGTTCGCGATACCTTCCTCGAGGATGCGGTCCGCGACCCAGTCGAGCGCGTACAGCATTGTCGTGGCGCCCGTGGTGAGCTGCGGGTGCGATCGCCCCCTCGTCTCCTCGGACCACTCCCACATCATGAAGTCCAGCACATACGGCACACGACGGTTGGGCATCGCCCTCATGTACTCCCACGCGCGCGGCCCCACGGCGACCGGCGCCAGACCCGGGGGCAACTCCAGGCACTTCTGCGACGCACCGGCTACCACGTCCGCCCCCGAGCCATCCATGTCGATGACGACACCACCGACGCCGGAGACGGAATCCACCAGCAGGAGCGCGTCGAACTCCCGGCCGATCTCACCTAGCGGCGCGAGCGGATTGAGAACCCCGGTGGAGCTCTCATTGTGGGTCACGTAGAGGAAGGGGTGGCGATGGCGTTGCATCGCCTCGCGCACCCGCTCCGGGTCGATCGCCGTGCCGCGCTCGCCCCGCACCGTGACGTAGGGCACCCCCAGGCACCGGCAGTTTCTCTCGGCATAGTCGCCGAAGCTACCGTTGTTCACCACCAGTACGCAGTCCTCCGGGGTGCAGAGGCTTGCCAGCATCATGCTGACGGCGGTGCCGCCGCTGCCGCTCGGGAGGTGCACGGTGCCCCGGGTCGTGCCGAACACGACCTTCATCTTCTCGACGAGCTGCCTGTGGAACTCGGGGAAGTCGCCTTCGTAGTGTGGGAAGACCGGCATCCCACAGCGCCGCAGCACCTCATCCGGAGGGTCCATCGGTCCGGGGATCATCAGCAGGGGCTTGTTCATCGGCAGCATCGGCCTCCATCGCAACGGGTTTGGCCTGTCGGGCACGGCCGACCTTCCGCCGCCCCGGTACATCCGCGCGGCGCGGCCCCGCCCGTCGCTAGCGGTGCGCCGGTCGGCAAGCTCGAGCTCCGCGCCACTCGCGTAGCAGCCGCCGCGCATGCCGTCTCACTTCCGGCAGCGCAGGTCACAGCAGGGCGTTGCCTTCTCCGTGGTACCATGGTTGGCCTCTCACCGGGAGCCCACTTGTCCCACCAGACGGGGACGCAGAGGCGTGCTACCGGGAGGCGCCCCGAACGCCGGTGGCAGGAACCAGAGAAGCCCTCCCACGGGGTACGGGAGGGCTTCTGCGGTCTGGCTACGCGTCTCCCGCGAGCGGGGCGTTGCCGGCAGACCGGCCGGGTGCTCGTCCCGTCCAGGTACTCGCGCACCGTCTTGCGGTCGCGGCCCGTCAGCGACGCGGTCGCGCTGACCGACAAGTCTTCCCGCTCCAGCCTTCGCATCTCTTCCATCTCATTACCTCGGAGCAATGGTGTAGCCCTCGCCTCCTGACTGGGGATTTGAGGGCTCAGGCTTCTCCGAGACTGGGGAATGCCATTCCGGCGATCTGGGGACTTTCTACCCGGCGATGACACGACAATCCGTTCGCGTGTCGCGAAACTGATAAGTCCTGACACAAATCAGGAACACCATGTTGGTTCGGCGAAGTGCACATCACTTGTGCCCGCGACAGCCCGATAGCGCTCGGGAGCGGCCCGCTTCAGGCGGCGCGTCAGCGCAGATGCGGGTGAGGTCAGTAGCGACAGGAAGGTCATGTAGGCGCAGAATGGTATTGTCCGGTTGGTGTGCAAGGTAGAATTGTCCGGTGGTGGTGCCGTGGTCGTCGCGCGGCGAACCCTCCGGGATGCAGCTACTGATGAGCATCAAAGAGCGAGACCGGCTGAAGGCGCTACACGAGCTATCGAAGCGTGGTGGAAGGAGTCGTGGCCTGGCGCGGGTTCAGGCGGCGGAGCCACTGGGATGTAGCGTCCGCGACGCATGGCGGCTCGTCCTGGGGCTTCTCAGCGCGATGGCAGGCGACCTCGCGCAGGACGATGCAGATGAACTGGAATCCGATGGGACGGTGAGGTCGAATGACTCCGTGGTTTGACATCGCACGAACAGTCCTGGAGTGGCTCCTAAAGAGCCCGGCGGAGCGGAAGCAAGATGAACACGATAGGCAGATATGGGTTGCGGTGATAGTGTCGCTACTGGTTGGGCTGTTCTTGTGGTCACAGGGCCCAATAGGACAGATTCTGTTGCTGGTCATCATGTCGGTGGCGTTGGCTGTGCTGGCCTACTCTTGGTGCGGCAATATCAGGGAAATGAAGAGGAGCTTCCCTGACGGGCGAGCGTCAAGAGAGGCGTTAAGAGAAGAGCTGTCTTCGAGGTTACTACCTGGGATGGTGATACTCGGGATACCTGTGTTCCTCGGGTTCGCCTCTTTTCTGCCAGGGATGCTGTTGCATATGTTGGTGGTGTGGGGGGCGTTGGTAATCTTGGCAGCCATGGCGGACCTGATAGTAGCCTATAGCACGCAGAAGTTGCTGCGCCTGCTACTGCTACTAGCGGTTGGGGCATGTATAGCTCCGCTATTACTATATGGGCGATCTTCGGCGTGACCCCGCCACGAGCATTCCGACGCAGCACAGGCCGTCTCAGACGCGCCGACAGGAAAACCCAGCATACCATGTGCCGTTGGGACGGTGAGGCAGAATGCTCTCGCGGACTGAAGTCCTGGAAGGAATCCTGGATTACCCCGAGCTGTTCCATAGAGGGCTCAAGCAGGTGTATGAGTTCGTATCCATGGCCCCGACCCCAGCGCAGCGAGAGCAAAGACGAAAGCGGGTGCTCACCGAGCAAGAGCGGGAGCAAGAGGGAAAGGCGTTAAGGCAGGCGTTACGAGAAGAGCTGCCGTTTGTGTTGCTGGTTCTCGGGATACCCACGTTACTAGTGTTCGTGGCGTTGTTCCCCGGGATGGTCGCGTTGCATATGTCTGTGGTGTCGGGCGCGTTGGTACTGCTGGCAGCCATAGCGGACCTGGTAGTAACCCCTAACACGCGGAAGTCGTTGCGCCTGCTATTGCTGTTGACGCTTGAGGGGCTTGTGGTGATGGTCGCAGTACTCACCCGGTGAGCGCTCGACCGGCCAGAGGTGGCACCCTCGCAGGATAGCCCCACCAAACGACCTGGGTGCCCATCTCGATGGTGGGCAATCCCAGCTGATGCCTACTTCTTGGATGGCGCATCATGGAGAGCAAGACAGGCGTGCCTGGGTTCGACGAGGCTCTTCTGCTCCAACGCCTGAGTGCTGATGACGGGGAAGACAGGCGCTTGGCCAGCCAGGAGGTAGGGTTCAGCGCCTCTGCAATCACGAACGCCCAGGCATTCGTAGAGCGGCTGTGCGGGGTCCTCGTCAACGATCCATCCGATTCCGTGCGGGAATGGGCCGCGTGGGCGCTCGGCCGGCTCGGCGTTCGGAGCGCCGCGCCCTACCTTGACGGTGGCCTACGGCAACCGAACCGTGATGTGAGGAATCACTGTGCACTGGCACTCGCCAGGCTCAGAATGAGGGAGAGCATTCCCTCCCTGCTAGCGTACCTGGAGGGCACCGACGAGATCGTCTCTCAGGGTTATGCGGTGGAGGCGCTGTTGGCGTTCCCGCAGGACAAACGCGTCCTCGACCGCCTGGCCGCCGTGGCAAAGGACGCTGGGGTTCACCCGCGCGTGCGCAGAAGGGTCTATGAGGCCCTTACCGGTCGTGAGCCACGGGGACTTCCGGGCCGAGAAGATCGACTGGCTGTAGCGCTGGAGCTGGACATAGACGAGGGAAGAGAGACCGTTCAGCCGCCTGGAGAACCGGACGACGCGGCAGGCACTGTGCCCCGCCATGCCTATGTGACGACCGCTCCGAGGCGGGACTCCAGAATCGCCGAAGACCACAAACGCAGACATGACTGGAGTTGTCAGGTCTGCAGACAACCAGGCTTCACTACTAAGGGCGGCGGGAAGTACACCGAGGTCCATCACATGGTGCCATTGGGCGAACCGGGGGGAGGCGAGGATGTGCCCGAGAACCTCCTGTGCGTATGCCCGATGTGCCACGAGATGCTCCACCACGCGGCAGACAGAGAGTACGACACCCCGCCCCATCTTGCCAGGCCACGGGCCGTGCGCATCAACGGCGTGGTTCTCACGATCTTCTGGCTGCCTGATGAAGTGCCTTAGGTTGCTGCTGGGCCCAGTGCCGTCCCCTCGTCGGGGCTCAGAGGCGGTTTGGGGCCTTCTGTCGTGGCTCGCCCCCCGCCACAACGCGGGCAACATCGGGGCGTGGGTGACCCGGGGTCCACCGCCTTCCGCCGGTGGCAAGTCGCGGCCGCCCTCTGGTCTGCAACAGCGGCGTCCGTGAGCCCTATGGCGTCGCCCAGAGACAGTTGTGGCCAGTATCTTCTGGAGAATGCGTCCGGCGGCTCTTCTAGCGCCGTGGGTCCTGGCGTTGATCGTTGTCGTCGCCATCGGTGGGGGGCCGCCCACGTCGGCACTGCCTCGGGCGCCGTGTGCAGTTGCGGCCTGCGGTGCTCGCGCAGGAGTCGCATGTTCAGGTAGCGCGTGCCGCCCTCCCGGCCACTCTTCATCGGTTCGCACGGCCAGGGGGCCCACCAGGCGTAGGCAGCTCTGCCGCAAACGGCAACTCCTGCTTTCCGGCGGGGAGGGAAATGCGAACGCCCCCGCACGGGCGGGGGCGTTCGACTGTCTGCGGGTTCCGTGCCGGTGCAACGGCTAGTTGACCGTTCCCGCCGGCTGGGTCTGCCACCCGCTCCAGTTGGTGTTCTGCAGGGTCTTCGTCCCGATCCACTTGGCGTGACCGTCCACGAAGCCGATGTTGCTGCCTTCGTTGTGGCGGCCCGGATCCGCAATGCGGTTGCCCGGGCCGTTGGCCGTGTCGTAGGGATAGGGCCAGTTTTTCGGGGTGTAGTAGTACCACGTGGCGGCGCCAGAGGAGTTCTGGGTCTCGCCCATCAGCAGGCACTCTGAGGGGGAGTCGATCCTGCCGAGCGCGAAGCCCCGAGGTGCGCCCGCATCGTGGAACATGTTGTAGTAGGGCACCCCGTAGCTGCAGACAGGGCTGAGGCTGTCACTCGGGCACTTCAGCACCTGGGTGTTCTTGAGGTAAGGCGAGAGGGCGTTGTACCAGGCGCCCACGCCGGGAGATTGCCCTCCGCAGCACCGCTCGTCATAGTCCTGAGCGTACTGCAGGTGCGCCAGCACGATCTGCTTGATGTTGCTCAGGCAGCTCGTCTGCCGCGCCTTCTCGCGCGCCCTGGCGAAGACCGGGAACAGGATCGCCGCCAGAATGGCGATGATGGCGATGACGACCAGAAGCTCGATCAACGTGAAACCGCGTCGCATGCAACTCACCTCACTTGGGGATTTGATGGCTCTTCGTTCGCGACGAGCCTACCACATTCTTGCTGTCCCCCCCAGGTAGTCCATCCACTTCCCAAAGCCTGTCCGAACCGCTCCGTTGTCTCGTTGAGCTGGCCTCCTACGCCGTTCTCTTCATCTCGGCCTTCGTCGCCCCCCGAACGCAAGCCGCCGTCTCCATCGCGGCCCTGAGCAGCCAGGTGGCGGCCTGTAAGCAAGGCGTTGAGCGGAGGAAGGGCCCTCGCGCTAGGACCCAAAGGGTCCCTGGCGGGCCGCCGGGCCCTCGATGGCGAGCATCTGCTCCCCGAGTACAGAAAGCCCTTCTGCTGGCTTGTGGGCCTGGCAGAAGGGCAGGTGTGTAGCGTATGGCGGGGCTGACGGGACTTGAACCCGCGACCTCCGGCTTGACAGGCCGGCACTCTAAACCGACTGAGCTACAGCCCCAGACGAAAAATGCCCGCAGTGCTTCGCGAGCGGACCTAAGCATACCATCCCCCCTACCCACTGTCAAGCACACTTTGACAGCACACTTTGAGCACGGCGTTGACCACGGCACGGAAGGGAATACAGAAGCCAGAAGCCAGAATACAGAAGACGACGTGCGGCGGTGCGGGTCGCGCGCCGTGAGACGCCGGCCGAAGCCGTCGGCGGACGGCCACGGCCGGGAAGGGAGAAAGCGGCAACGGCAGGAATGTGGGGTGTGGGAACGGCACGGGGCATTGATTCCTTCGCAGGGCCATGTTGCGAGCCGTTCCTGGGAGCGCGGGCGTCTCGCCCGCAGCCGTTGCCCGTCGCCGTCTTGTAGGGCGCGGGCCTGTACCGCGCCGGGGCCGTCGTGCCGTTTGTAGGGCGCG
>CAZIWQ010000084.1:0-12331 GCA_964542355.1 uncultured Armatimonadia bacterium | reverse complement strand
ACGCTCGTCGTGCCGGTCACGCCCGCACCGCATTCGATTCCGGTGCTACACCCGTAGGCTACGCCCGTAGGCTACGCCCGTAGGTCGGCGATGACGCGGCGGGTGAGTGCGACCGCGCGGGTGAGGCTGGCCGCGGCATCCGCCGGTGGGGCGTACTGGAGGACGATGTCGCCGCTGTAGCCGGCGCGGACGGCGGCGCGCAGGAAGGCCAGGTAGTCGCAGCGGTCGTCCTCGCTGCCCGGCTCGCCGCGATGGCTGCCGGAGAAGTGGACGATCCCCATCTGCGTCCCGAGGGCGGCGCCGGCCGCGGCGAGGTCATCGCCGATGCGGATGATGTGATAGGTGTCGGCGGTCAGCCGCGCGTGCGGCGCGTTCTCTGTAAGGAACCGGGAGGCCTCGCCATAGCGCTCGATTGTGGCGTCAGGCTCGAACTCCAGTGAGACCGAGCACTGGTGGCGCTGTGCGAGCGGGGCGACGGCGGCGAGGTTCTCGGCCAGCGTCGCCTGGGCAAGGTCCTTGGTCACATCCGGCGCCCGGCATGGCCAGCAGTCGATCACTCTGGTGCCAAACACCGGCGCCGCCTGAGCGCACTGGGCGAAGGCCTCGCGGAACTCGGCCTGCGCGCCCGGCACGGCGGAGAGCTGCTTCGTCAGCCCGAGCGAGACGACGGCGAGGCCGGCAGCTCGGAGCTGGGCCGCCATCGCGGCCGGGTCGTCAGCCCCGAAGTCGGGATGGAATGGCCAGTTCACGCCATCGGCCCCCACCTGCTGTGCCAGCGCAATCAGGTCGGCGGGTGCCCGACGGGGCCCGGTGCCGAAGTAGATTCCGTCCACGGCAATACGCATGTGACTTGCCCCCTGTACGTCGGGATGGTGGGTCTCGTAGCCCGGGCATGGCGCCGGCAAGCGCGGGGCTGCAGGCACCGCGGCGGGACCAGGCGCGTGCCTGGGGAGTTCGGGATCTGCCGGCGGGGCACCTGCTCGCGTCGAGCCCCGGCCGAGAAGACCACTGCGGGCCTGGGAGGTGGGCGTCGCGGCCTCCGTACGGCCTTGCGGCCGCTGCTGTCGCGCCCGACCGCACCGGACGACGCCGCCGCGAGGGCTGCCCGTCGAGGGGGTCGGCGTCGCAGGCAGGTCAACACGCTGCCGGCGCAGAACTGCCTCGCGCAGCCGGTCTCCCGGTCGGAGAAGGCCGGCCGCGGTGCGGCAATGCCGCCGGCGGTCGGGCAGCGCGGACATGACCGTGCGGCCAGCCGTCGACACGACCCTGACGGGAAGACGGAGTCAGCGGGAGGGCACCAGATGAGAGTCGTCATTACGGTACTGGGCAAGGACCGCGTCGGGATCATCGCCCGGATCAGCACCGTGCTCGCGGACAGCAACGTCAACATCCTCGACATCAGCCAGACGATCCTGCAGGACTACTTCACGATGATCATGCTGGCCGAGCTGCTGGATGACGGCCTGGACGCACGCACCCTGGGGGAGCGCCTCGATGCCGTCGGCGCGGAGCTGGGCGTCCAGGTGCGGGTGCAGCACGATGCCATCTTCACCGCGATGCACCGGATCTAGGGGTCCGGCCGCTCTTCCAGCGGAGCGGCCGCCAACCCGTGGCGCGGCGCCCCAATTCCGGTGCGCCCGCTAGCATGGCCGCGCGCGTCCGTGGCCGAGAGGGGTAGCTCGCATGCGTTTCATCGACACTGCCGAGGTGACGGAGACCCTGCGCATGATCCAGTCGGAGCGGCTGGACATCCGCACGATCACGCTGGGGATCTCGCTGTTGGACTGCGCGGACGGTGACGGCGGCGTCGCGCGCCGCCGCATCCGTGAGAAGGTTGTCGCCCGGGCGGAGCACCTGGTCGCCATCGCGGAGGCGATTGAGCACGAGTACGGCATCCCCATCATCAACAAGCGGATCGCCGTGACGCCGATTGCCCTGGTCGCTCCGGCCAGCCACGAGGACGACTACGTCGCGTTCGCTCACACGCTCGACGAGGCCGCCCGGACGGTGGGAGTGAACTTCATCGGGGGCCTCTCGGCGCTGGTCCACAAGGGCTACACGCAGGGCGATGAGCGACTGATCCGCTCGATCCCCGCGGCGTTGGCGACGACCGAGCGCGTCTGCTCGTCGGTGAATGTCGCGACGACGCGGGCGGGCATCAACATGGATGCGGTGCGCCAGATGGGCGAGGTCGTGGTTGCGACGGCCCGCCTCACCGCCGACCGCGGCGGACTGGGCTGTGCCAAGCTGGTGGTGTTCGCCAATGCGGCGGAGGACAACCCGTTCATGGCGGGGGCGTTCCACGGTGTCGGCGAGCCCGAGTGCGTCGTCAACGTCGGGGTCAGTGGGCCCGGCGCCGTGAAGCGTGCGCTGGAGGAGGTCCGCGGCCAGGACCTGGGAGTTGTGGCGGAGACGGTCAAGCGCACGGCGTTCAAAATCACGCGGATGGGACAGCTTGTCGCGCAGGAGGCCTCGCGTCGCCTGGGCGTCCCGTTCGGGATCGTGGACCTGTCACTGGCCCCGACGCCGGTGATCGGCGACAGTGTGGCTCACATCCTGGAGGAGATGGGCCTCGAGCGCTGTGGTGCTGCGGGGAGCACGGCCGCGCTCGCCCTGCTCAACGATGCCGTCAAGAAGGGTGGCGCGATGGCCTCGTCGTATGCCGGGGGCCTCAGTGGCGCCTTCATCCCGGTCAGTGAGGACGTGGGCATGATCCAGGCGGCCACCGAGGGCGTGCTGTCGATCGAGAAGCTCGAGGCAATGACGGCCGTCTGCTCCGTGGGTCTGGACATGATCGCCCTCCCGGGTGATACGCCCGCGGCCACGCTCGCGGCGATCATTGCGGATGAGGCCGCGATCGGCGTCGTCAACGCCAAGACGACGGCGGCCCGACTGATCCCCGTCCCGGGGAAGGGGGTCGGCGAGACGGTGGACTTCGGCGGGCTGCTGGGTCGCGCACCGATCATCCCGGTCAGTGGCCTCAGCAGCGCCGACTTCATCGCGCGTGGCGGCCGCATCCCGGCGCCGCTGCAGGGTCTGCGGAACTGAGCGCAGGCGCCGCTATCCGACCCGCACGCTATCCCGCGTCACCAACGCAGACAGGCCCCGGCGATCCGCCGGGGCCTGTCGTGTGCGTGGTCCCGCGATCGCGAGCCACTAGAGACCCGGCCGACAAGGCCACTTCCGGCCGGGTCTCTAGCGCCAAGATGGCTGTGAGTGGCCTCTGCGAGCCTCTGAGCGTAGCGTCGCGGCCTCAGAACGACTTCTCGGCCGCTCTTCTACGGCTGATCGAGGGCACTGTACGCGATGGAGCCCCATGTTGCCGGGGGGCCGGCGCTGTAGCCATCGACCTTGTGCGTTGGGCCGACGAACGGATAGGCGGGGGCAGTCCAGGTCAGGCGCTGCGTCACACCGGTGATCGTGCTGTAGCCGTAGATGCGGTAGAGCGCACCGCCGTTGAAGTACCACCGCACGCGCAGCGAGTTGCTGACCGAACAGTTGTTGATGGTCGCCGTCTGGTCCGCCGTGCCACCCGTCAAGGTCACCGTCACAGTGCGACCGATGATGTTGTAGGTGTTGGTGCCCGTCAGGATCTCAGTGCCGGATTCGGGGTTCCCCGCGTTGAGGCACAGGTAGAACTTCTGAGTGTCTTTGTCCCACCCGAGGATGTAGCCCGGGCCGACGCCCTGGCCGGTCACGGTCAGCGACGCCGTGTTGCTGGTGAGTCCCTCGGTCACGCAGTAGATGTGGACGACATTGCCACCGTCCAGGTCGGCCGCCGTGTAGGTGTTGGGGCCGGTGTTGAAGTTGCCCTGCCCGTCGTGGTGCCAGCCGGCGGGTGGCACAGTCGGGAACCACTGGTTGGTGTAGTTGTCGCCAACGGTGACGATGTACGGCTGCTCGCCGCCCTGGGCGACAGTGGCGACGGTCGGCGAGATGGCCAGCGAGGTGGCCGCGGCGTGGTTCACGGTAACCGCCATGTCATCGGTGAAGACGTTGTACACCGCGTAGGCACCCCACCCGCCGGCCTTCTGGCAGGTGTACTGGTTGTGCGCGGAGCCGGTCCCCCACGTCCCCAGTGCCACGTCCGAAAAGTCAAAGTCGGAGTCATTGGTGTAGTCGACGCCGTTGTTGCCCACGGCGATGAAGGTGATCACATCACCCGCGGTGGCGACGATGGGGTCGGGGGTCGGCGGCACGATCGGGACGCCGTTGATGGCGCTGGCCTTGATGATGATGGCCGTCGGTGCACCGGTTACCGTGAGCGTCCCGATGCCGTCGGCCGAGCGGAAGAGCGCCTGGCCGGCGAAGCGGCAGACGATCTGCTTCTCGCCCAGCGCCGGCGGCACAACATAGGGCACGTAGGCAATGCCGTCCGTGCCCGTAACGCCGGTCAGGGTCCAGTTCGGGTCGCCGGAGACCTTGAAGATGATCTTCCGTCCGGGCAACGGGTCTCCGGTGGTGGTCAGGGTCAGCCGTGCCGTCAGGCTGACGCTGGCCCCGGGCGACCCCGTCGTCGCGTACACGAAGAGGGTGGTGGATTCCGGCGGATAGGCCTGGTTCCAGTTCACGTGGCCAAGCACGAGGTTGTCGATGTCGTGCCAGACGCGGTCCTCAATCTCGTCGTAGGTCCGCGAGCCCCCGGACTCGTTCTTGAACCAGGCCGCCGTCGCATCGACGTTCGCGGTGCTGTTCCCGAGGCGGATGTACTCGGGCACATCCGTCTCGAACACGGTGCCACCGATACTGGGCTGATTCGGCCCGGCCAGATTGTCGAACCGAATGCCGGTGCCTGCGTTCGCGATCGTGTTCACACCCGTGTAGGTGATCGGCGACCAATTGGCGACGCCACTGATGCGGAACCCGAAGCGGCAGTTGGAGAGCGCGTTGCTGCGCACGGTGGTGTTGCTGATCTGCCCGGCGGGGCTACTGCTGCCGAGCAGGCGGATCGCCGCGTACGGCGAGCCGATCCCTGAGACCTGGTTGCCCTCGATCCACGTCCCGCTGATCGAGGTCGTGTCGTCGGTGTACAGGTAGATGCCGTGGTACAGGCTGTTGCGAATGATGTTGTTGCGGATCGTGTTGTTGTTGGACTGACCGTAGCCGTTCTCATGCCACTCGGCGACGACCCAGACCTGGTAGCCGCAGTGCTCGAAGATGCAGTTCTCGATGGTGTTGCCGCTGCTGCCGTAGATCATGACCGCGCCCATGCCCTGCGGTCCCCAGTCATTGGTCTTGCCGCCGTAAAGCCCACCTCCGACCGCGTTCTCCGCATTGCGGATCGTGAACCCCGCGACGCGGCAGTTGTTGGCGCCGGGGCCGTCGATGCTCGTGCCGACGATGATGATGCCGGAGTGGGCCACGACCGCGGTGGGGGGCTGTAGCGGCTCGATGAACGTGTTGGCGGTGCTCTCGCCCAGGATCTGGATCCCGGTCGTGCGGACCCACACGTGCTCGACATAGGTGCCCGCCGCGACGTTGACCGTGCCTCCGGAGTTGACCGCGTTGACCCCCTCCTGGATGGTGCTGAAGGCATCCGTCTGCCACGTATGGCCCCCGCAGTTGCCCGGGCCGGTGTAGCTGTCGTCCACATACACCACCGCGGGGGCGGCACAGGCGCTCCCCGCCGCCAACCCCACGAGACACAGGATCAGCGCCGGGGTGAAACGCGTTGTAGGGCACTGGGTTGCACGCATCGCCGGGTTACTCCTCTTCCCTGGTTGGGAACCAGTCTTCAGCGCGGGCCCGATGCCCGGGCGCCGGATGATCGTGGGGACTCCCCCACCTGTCGCCGTCCGCACACGGACCCGCCCCGGCATGCGAGCGACGGCAGTACCGGGAGTGTCCGCAGACCCCTTCCTCTGGCATCGCAGCCAGAGGACCTAGCCTTATCATACCACACGGGCCGGCCCAGTGTCATGTCCACATGTACAAAAGTTACAACGAAGGGACAGGAGACAGGCCAGGGAGGTGGTTCCCCTGCGGTCTCGGAATATCCCACCTCGGAAGGGTCGCGGACGCACAGGCCAACCGACCCCGGCATACCGAGCGAGGGGGCACCATGTTCGAGCCAGAGGTCATTGTCAAGCGCATCGTGTTGGTGGTCGGCATCCTGGCGCTGGTACTGGTGGTGTTCGTCGCCAAGTTCCAGAACCTGGCCGATGTGAACGCTGCCGACTACGCCCAGGCAGCGCGGCATCTGGCGCGGGGCGAGGGGTTCACGACTTCGGTGGTGACACCCCTGAGTCTGCGGACGGTACCCCGCCTGGACCATCACCCGGAGCTGACGCGCCCGCCGCTGCACACGTGTGTCGTGGCGCTGTGCATCCTGATCGGGGGCGCCAACGATCGCGCGGTGGCGATGGGCTCTGTCGTGTTCTACCTGCTGACGCTCTTGTTGGTATACTTGATCGCGCGGCGCGCGTTCGGCGATCAGATTGGCGTGTTTGCCGTCCTGATCAGCCTGTTCTCGGTGCCGCTGCTTGAGCAGGCGATTGCCGGCCTCGAGGTCAGCCTGCTCACCTTCCTCGTCACGCTGGTCCTGGGTCTGATGCTATGGTGGGAGGTGTCGGGGCGACCGGACGGATGGCGCTGGCCGGTGGCCGCCGGTATCGTTCTGGGCCTGGGTTACCTGACGCGCTACGAGGCCATCTCGTTCCTGGTGCTCGTGATCGTGTACTGGCTGCTGGCGGACCGCCGGCGTGCCGCGCGGCGCATCCTGCTCACAGTCGCGTGCTTCGCGGTGGTTGTCGCCCCCTGGGTCATCCGCTCCAGCCTGATTGTGGGACGCCCGTTCATCTCGCTCCGGAGCTATGAGCTGGTCATGATGACGGACTTCTCGCCGATGCAGACGGTCCTGCGCGGTTTCGAGCAGGCCCCGATGCCCCCGATGCTGGAGGCGATCCAGTACCCCGGGGCGATGGTGCGCAAGATCAACCGCGGGCTGGGAGGGCTGTATGAGACGATTGCCGGCCTCGGCGCCCCCTACGTGATGCCGTTCTTTGTCGTCGGACTGGTGCTCGGGTCGATCCGCCGTCGGTATGCGCTGTTCCAGTGGCTGCTGGCGGGGGGCTTCCTGCTGCATGCGCTCGTACTGAGCCTGTACATGCCGATCCCGCGCCTGCTGTTGCCCTTCGCCCCCATCGTGGGCATCCTGGCGGCGGCGTGGTTTGCGGCCCTGGTTGATGACTACGTGCACAGCCGTCTGACATCGGAGCCGGACGTGTTCGCGCGCCGCATCCGCCCGCTGGGGCAGTTGACGGTGGTGGGCCCCGAGCTGCTCGGCGCCCGGCTGCGCTACCTCGCCCTGTCCGTGTGGCTGCTGGTCGTGTGCTATCCGACTGTCAGCTTCCTGTTCGGGACGGCCGCGGCGCGCGAACACCCGGTGGTGGAGATCTGCCGCGCCCTCGGACGAGAGAACACCCGCCTGGTGGCCACCGACATCCCCTGGATGGTCGCCTGGTACGCCGACCGCACCGCCATGCTACTCCCGCAGAACGAGCGCGAGCTGGCGGCGCTCGACCGCAGTCGCATCCGTGCCGACGCGATCTACCTGTCGCCGGCCCTGATGAACATGCCTGCAACGGAGGGGATGCAGTTCTGGCAGTCGCTGGGCGTGTCGGGACGCGACTTCGAGGGCTACGTGCGCGACAGACAGTGGAAGCACGCCGGCGGACTGTGGAAGCGGGCCGGCTAGGGGTCCGGCCGAGAGGGCCACATCCGGCCGGCCCCCCAAGGCGTAGCGGCCGGCTGAGTGCCCTCCAGAGCCATTCTGGCGTGGTTTCGCGGCCTCAGAACGGCCTTTCGGCCGCTCTGCTAGCGGACCGGACGTGGGCACGCCGGGGGCGGCCCGGGGGCACATGCGAAGGGGCTTCCCGATTCCGGGAAGCCCCCGCTGGAAGAGCGGCCGAAAAGTCGTTCCCCGGCCGGAGCGGCCCGTTCGGCCGGGTCGCTAACCTTCGCCTTCCTCGTGACCCGCCGCCATCGTCGTCTGGCCGGCAATGACGGGGACCGAGTGGGTGATCGAGCCGACGTCAGGCACGGTGACGACCAGGTCGTGGATGCCCGGTGGGATGTTGCGGATCACGCCGTAACCTGCTTCGTCAGTCGTGGCGGTGAGGGTCGGCTCATCGACGATGCTGAGCGTCGCGCCGCTCACCGGCTCGTAGCCGGCCGGAGCATCGGACTGTCCGCTGATCATCGGCGTGCCGCCCCCCTCCGGCACATAGACCCATCCGGCGACGGAGCCGAAGGCAACGTCCGATCCGCCACCACAGCCACACACGGTCAGGATCGGCAGGGCCGACACCGCAAGGCTGAGCGCCAGCAGCCCGGCCCCGTACGAGCGGCGGAACATGGTCATGCACAACGCCTCCCGAAGGTTGTTCGTCAATTGCGCTTGCCTGGCAGGTGTGATATTGTGGGGGCGCCCGGAGACCGACGAAAGCACCTGTGCCTTCGAGCAGGACTGCCAGTTCGTTCATTATGCCCTGTTTGCACCCCGGCAATCAAGCGCATTTTGCGCGCGGGCGACTGCGCGCGACACCATCTGAAGCGAAGGGGATCACGACCTGTGACGATTACCTGGCAGCGCCCGACCAGCCGCCGCGGACTGACGCCGTCGTGCCTGTGGCCGGCGGCGATCCTCGCCCTGGCAGCTCTCGCACTGGCCGTACCCGGATTCGGCGAGGGGACGCTGCCGGCCGCGGTGGCGCCCGCGGCCACCAAGCCCGCCGCCGATATCGCCGGAGCGCTCGTCGGACTGGGCCTGGAGAACGTCGCGGTCTCGTGGCAGCACAACGGGCACCTCAACGTCGCGTTCGAGAACCGCACCTACCGCAGCGATGCGACGGCGATGGGTCAGGCGCTGGCGACGCTGGCCGGCATGCTGGACGCCCGCACCTATGTGAACGTGACCCCGCTCCGTGACCGGGTGGTGCTGGGCCGCTACGGGCTGACGCTCGGTAGCTACGGGCAGTTCGCGGCCGGCAAGCTGAGCGCCGATCAGATGACGGAGGAGCTGGAGGCCGACCAGGACATGTGGGAGTTCGAATCCCCACTCTCCAGCCGCGAGCACACGGCGCGCCTCAACCCCAGTGCGCTGCGTGTCGACTTGATGGTGCAGCCGGCGCTCGAGTACCGCATCGGTGCCGAGGTCGATCCGTTCATCAGCACTCGCCTCCTGCGGCCGGAGCTGCGCGCAACCCTCGGCAAGGGCCTGCGGGGCAATGTGCGCGGCCGCATCGAGGTGGCCCGGGAGGGCTGGTCTGTCGACCAGGCCCTGCTCACGAAGACCGATCGCCTCGGCGACCGCAACGCCTTGTGGACGGCGAGCGTCGGCAAGTTCCGCCACTCCCGCTACGGCGGCTTCGTCGAGGGACAGCTTGCCGATGGCCAGGACAAGCTCCGCGTCGGAGCGCGTGGCGCCCTGCTCGGCGGCCAGTTCGGCGATGACGACTTCAAGAGCTACACCGGCTACGTTGAGCAAGAGTTCGGCAACTTCGGCCTGACCGCCCGGGCCTCCTATGGCCGCTTCCTGGGCCTGGAAGAGGAGGGGGTGCTGGTCGACCTCGAGCGCCGGTTTGGCGAGAGCACGCTGCGGATCGGCGGCACGACGGGCTTCGACAAGGACCGCTTCATGGTGCAGCTTGCGACCCCGCTGGGTCCGCGCAAGGTGAGCGACCCGGCCCGGCTGCGCCCCCGCGTCAACCCCGCCGTCTTGTTCGACTACGAGTCCACCGGCTTCCCGGCCGGAGACGCGATGTGGGACGCCCCCGACCTGCGTAGCTTCCGGGGCGAGATGACGCTGCCCTACATGAAAGAGCACCCCGAGCGGCTGCTCGGGGAGGCCCGGCGCGCCGCCGACGCGGATGAGTGGCAGGTCGCAACCTCGTTCGAGGGGCTCTCCGGCCTGATCCGCATCCCCACCGCCGACATCGTGCCCGATGCCCACTGGGTGCTCGGCGCGAGCTGGATGCCCAAGCACCAGACCAGCGGCCTGTGGCGCGACCAGTCGCAGTCGCTGCCCGCCTATGTGACCATCGGCTTCCTCCCCAACCTGGAGGTCAGCTTCCGCCTCACCTTCTACGACGATGTCCAGGCCGCGTTTGACGGTGTGGTCGCCGACTGGCCGTATGATCTCGACCGTTCCGGCAGCGCCCAGCTCCGGCTATGCGAGCAGAAGGACTGGCGACCGGCTGTCGCCCTCGGCGTCCAGGACATCAAGTTCGGCGATGACTCCTCCAAGGTCGGGCGCACCAAGTACCTCGTCGCCACCCATCAGATTGACAACTTCCGCGCTCACCTGGGGTTTGGCGAGGAGCGCTATGGCGGGTGGTTCGGCGGGGTCGAGGCGCGGCTCCACGAGCATGTGAAGCTGATGGGGGAGTATGACACGGAGCACACGAACCTGGGGGTGCGGCTGCAGTCGAACGGCATCACGCTGGACGCGGCGTGGCTGGATACGGAGGACTTCGGCGCCGCCCTCAGCTATCGCGGGGCGTTTCAGTAGCGGCGATGGGCGGCCGCCGTCCCGTCAGGACGGCGCCGGGCCGCGAGAGGTCCGGATGCCACCTCCGGCCTGGCACTCGCCGTGACAGGAGGCATCTCCTACTTGCGTCTCACCACACGGATGTAGCCCTGCCCCGGCGGTAGAAGCCTGCTGTACGGGTAGGCCCCGATGGTCTGGTATCCGTCGACCTCGCCGAAGGTGACCATGTACTGGTCGTCCGACACCCACCACCAGCTCTTGCCGGGTTGCACCTGGTAGAAGGGCCGGTACATCTCCCAACCGTTGAACTCGAAGCCGCCATCGATGCTGCCCCTGGCGATCCGCCTCTCGTCTACCAGGAACCGCAGGGCTTGCCAGCGCGCCTGGTTCCAGGCGTGGTAGTCGTGGGTTGCCGCAACGGAGAATGTCAGGTAGGCAACGAGCAGCACCGACACGCAAGCCATCGGAATCCTGCCGCCTGTCGCGATGCTGCCGCTTCTGCGCCCTGAGATGGCGATCAGGAGCAGAGGCAGCAGGGGAATGAGATACCGGTCAAAGAAGCCGGCGACAAGGATGGGGGCAAGGTAGCCTGCCGTCGTGACCAGCGCCAGCATTGAGGCCAGCCTGGGCGTTGGGGGCCGGCGGTCTTGCCACATCTGCACCAGTGCGCTGATGATGCTTGTGAGCAGCGATCCGGCACCGAGGCTGGCCAGTCCGGTGACGACCAGCCAGAAGGTTCGTGGGAGGGCCGGGTAGCTCGGCGAGCCCAGAATGCCGGCGTCATGGAGGGTGAGCGGCCCAACCCCGGCACCGATCAGGACATTGCCCGACAGCGGCATGAGAGTGTTGTGTCGCACCAGCCACGACAGCACAAGCGCGCCGGCTGAGGCGGTGACGAGGATCGTCCGGGTGCGCTCTCCCCGGCTCAGCTCCTGCCACTCAGCAGCCAACCGCGTGACGGTGAAGGGCAGCACGAACAGCCCCAGGTACACCGCGGCATACCTCGCGTTCGCTAGAACGTGCGAGAGGGTCGCCCATGGGCCGGATCGCAGTACCTGCAGGAGGTAGTCCCTCTGCGCGTGGTACATGACCGGTAACCCATAGTGGGTCCCGAGCCAGTGCTCGTAGAGCAGGAGTACGCACGCGCTGAGTGCGAAGGGCAGCACGACGAACACGGCTCTGCGTCGGCCCCGCAGCTTCGCGGCGCACAGGATGCCGAATGTCAGGGGCAGGAGGATTCCGAACTGCCGAATGAGGGTCGAGGCGCACGCTGCCGCGGTTGCGCACATCAGCAGTGGTGTCGACTGGAGACGAGCGGCGCGCACGAAGAGCAGGAATGAGACCATCAGGAAGGCGGCAAACGGAACGTCAGTCATGAAGGTGGTCGACAGCGCGAGGTAGATGGGGTTCACGGCAAGCAGTGCAGCTCCGACCAGCGGGAGGGGAGAGCCTGGCCGGAGGTCACGCAGGCTCAGATAGGTGGCCACTACGCCCGCAAAGCCCAGCACGAGCGTCGAGACTCGAAGCGCGGTGAACGAGAACCCGGCCGGGAGGCAGAACAGAGCCCCCCAGATCACCTGGGCGACCAGCGGCATGCCGCACCAGCCTGTGAACGCCAGGCTGTGCTGCTCAACCAGCCGCCTGACGCTCCAGGCATATGACCAGTCGTCATTGAGCGGGAACTCGCCGATCGGGTGGACCAGCAGGATCGCGAGAACCCAGAGGGCCCCCAGGGCGGCGATGTGACGGGACGCCGGGGCCTGCACCAGGGCGTGCATCCGCCCCGTCCACCGTCCCGCCGCGGTGGCGGGGCGATGCGGCTCGACCTCGCGGTCGCTCCCC
>CAZIWQ010000083.1:0-12350 GCA_964542355.1 uncultured Armatimonadia bacterium | reverse complement strand
TGGCAGCCCCCGAGCGCAAGCCACGCCCATGTCGCACCGATTCTGGTGCTACACCCGTAGCGGTGCTCAGGCCGATCCGATGGCAGCCCCCGAGCGCAAGCCACGCCCATGTCGCACCGATTCTGGTGCTACACCCGTAGCGGTGCTCAGGCCGATCCGATGGCAGCCCCCGAGCGCAAGCCACGCCCATGTCGCACCGATTCTGGTGCTACACCAGTAGCTACACCCGTAGACGGAGCATTGCGAGGCTCTCGCGGCGGCCATCCTCGTCCGGGATCTCCAGGTACATCGGGGCGTGGTTGAGCTGGCCGCTATGCCACGCCCACAGGAACGAGCTGTACGAGACAAGCGGGCCGTAGAGCTCACGGATCGGCTGATGGTTGCGCATCCCCTCGGCAGTCGGCACGACCTGGTGGAGGTGATAGCCCACGATCTCGTGACCCGTGAGAGCATACCAGACGCCCAGAGTGTACTCGGTCGCATACGGGCCGTTGTTGCGGGCATGCCCGATGTCGAGCAGCAGACCCACCGTCGCGGCCCCGAGCCGGGCGCGTAGCTCACCGACCCAGGCGAGGCACTCCGCGGGAAGATAGCCGAATCCCCTCTGTTCGTCAGACGCCTCGCGCGCGGTCATGTGCAGGTTCTCGACCCCGATGGTGGTCCCGGCGGCGGCCAGCGGGGCCACGAGGTCGCACACGGCGTCGGCAAGCCGGCACCAGGCTGTACTCCCCGGCTGGAGCAGACCGACCGCCACGCGAGGTACGTGGACCGTGAGCGCGTCGGCGCCGTGGCAGGCGATGAGGCCCAGGGCGCGCTGCCACTTCCGTTGCCCGGTCACGGTCTGCGCGTCCTGGTCCCAGCGCAGATTGGGCATGTGCCACGATAGGTAGCGTCCCCCCGCACTCCGCCACTGCGCGAGCGGCTTCGCCAGCTCCGTCTCTTCGGTCACACTGCCGGCACGGAGCTCGACACACGCCAATCCTGCCTCGGCTGCCAGCGCCAGCCCCCCGACACTGTCGTCCGAGCACGACATCCCTAGCAGGTCCCGGAAGACCGCCCGCTCGTCGGGGCCCCAGGTCTCCGGCGTACCTCCTGGGAACACGATCTCGCGCTCGTGCCAGCCACTCCCGCCCAGCTCAAACACCCCGATGGCCGGCGGTCCGCCGATGGCCTTATCCGGGTCCATCCCGCGCAAGACGCGAGCTCGCGCCGCGCCGAGGTCAAGCGACTGGTCGCGGTGCGTGTGAGCGGCGATGAAGAGCAGGCCGGGCTGTTGGGCGAGGCGGGCCACGAGCCAGTCTCGACTCGCGGCGTCGAGACTGGCGGGGGGCATGTGCGTGACGACGACAAGCGGGCGGCGACCGGCCTGCTGCGTCGCGGCCTCCCAGAGCAGCCGCTGCTCAGGACCAAGCCGCCCCTCGGAGGTGTCCAGCAGTGTCAGCAGGCAGACAGGGGTCTCGAGGTGTGTCGCAGTGGCCAGCACCTCCCGGACTGCCGCGGCTGTCGCCTCGCACCGGAGGTCGGAGTTGCCAGGGGTGATCCGGAAGCACAGGCCGGTGGCCGCCAGCTTGTGGCGCAGTCGGCCGGCGGCGGCCGCCGAGCCCGACGCGGTGATGTCACCCGCGACAACGATGACGTCAGGCCGCAGACGGCACAGCTCGCGCAGCGCCCAGTCGAGGCACGCCTCCTGGGCCGTGTCAGCCATCTCCGGCAGGTGTAGGTCGGCAAGAACCGCAATCGTGAATGCCATGCCGGCGTCTGTCCTCGGGGCAGTAGAGGCTACAGCTCGAACGTGTCGCCGTCGTGGGCCACACTGACAGGATAGGGAAGCTCGCCCATGATCGCCAGCAGGTCCAGCTCGCCCGCACCGTGCCAGGGGTCGTGAACGTGTGTCAGCACGAGTCGTCCGATGGGGCTGGCCCGGAGGATCGGGATGCTGACTTCCGGCCGGTAATGCGTGGCCTCGCACAGGCACACATCGCACGGCGCCTCGCGCGCCGCGAGCGGGAAGTCGGCGAAATCACCCCGCAGGTCACCGGTGCAGACGATGCGCGCCCCCTCGGTCTCCAACGTGTAGGAGAAGCTCAGCGGGGTGTCGGGAGCGGCCGGGTCGCGCAGGTGAGCCGTCGGCTCCGCGGTCGCCTGCAGCACGTCATCCTCGTACACGCTGCCGGCGCCTACAGCGTGCAGCGTGACGCCATCGGCCGGCCAGGGGATGTGCACCGCCTGCAGCCACTCCTCGAGTGCGGGGATTGCCGCGGCCTCCGGAAGGAAGATGTCGCAGTGCTTGTCCGGCCGAGGGTACTTCACCAGCATCTTGATCAGGCTTGGCAGGCCATTCACATGGTCATCGTGCAGGTGGGTGATGAACACGGCCCGCAGACAGTCGAGGCTGCGCGCGGCACGGATCATCAGGCCGGTGACGGGCTCACCGGCGTCCACAAGATACGAGGCCCCTCCCGCCTCGAACAGCGTGCTGGAGTGGAAGCGGCAGTAGGTGTGGTTCCCGTGGCTGGTGCCCAGGGTGGTCATGCGCATGGTGGGGGCGTCACTTCTTCTTCTTCACCTGGTAGCGGATGATCGTCTGCATCTGCCTGGCGTCCGGTTTGGTGACGTACTCCTCTTCATGGGGCCCGGCGATCTCATAGCCGCTCTCGGCGATGAACTCGTGCAGGCGCGACACGGTGGGCCCCTCCTCCGCGTACGGGCCGAGGTGCAGGATCTGGGCGACCGTCCCGTAGGCCCACTTCTCGACCGTGACCTCCATCGCGGGGTCCTTCTGCGGGAGCTTCTTCACATCGTCGGGGAGCGGGATGGCCCACACGGCTTCCCACTGGTCGCGCGACACGAGGTGAGCGTTCAGCCAGCGCGCCCGGGGGCACTCAACCTTGAAGTCCTGTGCCGGGTCTTCCTTCTTCCGGGCGAACTTGAGCGTGTAGACGCTGCCGAACAGAGCATTGAGCGCGGCGGGGGCCACAGCGGTCGGGTCGCCCGTGGTGTGAACGGCCGCCACCTTGCGGGCGGGGAGCGTGATGATCTGTGGGTCCGTCTTCTTTGCGCGTGGCGGCATCCGTAGCATCCTCCCCGGCAGTGATTGGCGTGGCGCGCGGGCGCGCCACGCCCGCTGACAGGCCGCTTCGCTCTGTGGGCGCAAGGGTCCTTCTCCGCCTCAGACGTCCACACGCGCGCCGGGCGACGCAGGTGTACCCCGCCCCCCGGCGGAATCATCACGCCGGCGACCACACGAGGCTCCGTCGCGCCCTCCGGTGGCCGCCGTTCACGCCACACAAGCGGCCGGGAAAGAGGCATCATGACTTCACGAGAACGTGTGCTGCGTGTGCTAAGCCACCAGGAAGCCGACCGGATCCCCATCCAGGACGTCCCGTGGGAATACACCCTCAAGCGCTGGTACGACGAGGGCATGCCCGCGGGAGCGTCCCCCGCCGACTACTTCGGCTACGAGCTGACCTCGCTCGGCCCGGACATCTCGCTCCAGCTTCCGGAAGAGACCGTGGAGGAGACGGCGACGTATCGCATCTACCGCGACTCGAAGGGCGCCATCCTCCGCAGCTTCAAGGACCACGAGTCGACACCGGAGACCATTGACTTCACCATCAACTCCTCCGCGGCCTGGGAGGAGCACCGGTCGCGGCTCCTGTGGAACGACAGCCGTGTCCACTGGGACGGGGCCCTGGCCGCAAGCCGCGCCCTCCGCGAGCAGGGCAAGTTCGTTCAGTACTTCGCCCACATCGGCTATGACTGGCTCCAGCGGATGGTCGGCGCCGAGTGCATGCTGGTCGCGATGCTCGACGAGCCGGACTGGGTCGAGGACATGTATGTCACCCTGATGGACCTCGTGCTCCGTGGTTGCGAGGAGATGCTCGCCCGTGGCTGCGAGTTCGATGGCGTCTATGTCGCCAACGACATGGGGTACCGCAACGGAACGCTGTTCTCGCCGGCCCTATTCCGGAAGTTCGAGCTGCCCCAGCAGAAGCGGATGTGCGACTACTTCAAGGAGCGCGGGCTGCCGGTGATCCTGCATTCGTGCGGGAACGTCAGCGCGTTCGTGCCACTGCTGATCGAGGCCGGGTTCACATGCCTGCAGCCCCTCGAGGTGAAGGCCGGCATGGATCTCGTGGCTCTCAAGCGCGAGTTCGGCGACCGGCTCTGCTTCATGGGTGGCATCGACGCCCGGGCCATGTCCAACCCCGACCCGGGCGTCATTGAGGCGGAGATTGCCACCAAGCTCCCGATCGCGAAGGAGAACGGTGGCTACATCTACCACTCCGACCACTCGGTGCCGTCGAACGTGAGCTTTGCGCAGTACCAACGCGTGATGGAGCTGGTCAGGCAGTACGGTGCGTACTAGCGGCGTTAGGCATGATGCCACGGGTCATGTTCCGCACGCAGATCCAGACCGTGGGCCCTCGGGTAGGGCCGTTGGTCGTAGAGCCCCGTAGGGGCTGAACGGCATGCCGCATCCAACTGAGTTGCTGGTCCCGCGGACCACCAGACTCATCCCTAACGGGGCGCTAGCGCTCCACCGCCACCGCGAGGTGGATGGCGACCTCGGGGACGGCGACGGTTACCACGCCCGCGGCCCAGTCCCACTCGGGCACCGCGCCACCGGGCTCGAGCGTGACCGCCGTGGGACGCTCCGGGCACCGCACCTGCACCCGTACGCCGGTCACCGGCGGGACCTGCTCGACACAGCGGAAGTTGGTGTCGACGGCATGGTCGCCGTGGTGGTTGACGAGGTGCACCAGCAGGCGCTCGCGCCCGGCCGGTGCACTCGCCGCGGGCTGGCGCATCAAGACGACCTCCAGCCATGCGGGGGCGTCGACGACGACCGGCGGCTCAGCAATGGTGAGGCGCAGCAGGTTGGCAACGATGTGCTTGAGGTTCCATTGGTTCTTGACCTGGTAGGCGTGGAACACTTCTCCCGTGATGTAGGCGGCCCAGCCCTTGCCGACGGGCCGGAGGGTGATGGCCGGGTGCCCGCTGTCTTCACCGACCGGCGACCAGCGCAGCAGGAACTGGCCGTCACTGCGCAGGTAGATGCGGCGCAGGCGGGCGAGGGTCTGCACCTCCTCGCTCACCGGGCGGACGAGCGCGAAGTCGGCCTCTGCCAGGTGCGGCATGTTCAGGGTGCCGGGCATGAGGCGATCGTCGGCCACTTCGATGTAGGCGTGTGGCTGGTCGTAGCGCCCCAGGAGTGAGACGCCGAGCAGGTCCTCCAGGGCAAAGCGGCCCGTGGCGCCGTACTCGCCATCGAGCGTACCGGTGAGCGCCGTGGCGATGAGCACCCCGCCGGCGCGCACCCACTCACCGAGCGCGCTCACCAGCTCCGCTGACAGAAGACGCTGGTCGGGCAGGATGACGGCCTTGAACTCCGACAGACGCCCGGCCAGCGTCGCCTCGTGCACCAGGTGGTGCGGGATCATGCTCTGCGTCAGCGCGCGGTGCGCGCCCCGGATCGAGGTCTCACGGACGAACAGAGTCGGGGCCTGTCCCGCCAGATGCTGGTTGCTCGAGTGCAGTACCGCGACGTGAGGCACCGGCACCGCGTCGTCGAGCAGGGCCTCGCGGTCGCGGACGAACGCCAGCGTCTTGCCCAGCTCAGCCATCACCGCGGGCTGCACGTCGAAGTCTTGCTGCATCTGGTAGCCGATCCAGGTGCGCCCGCCGTGGGCGATCGCGGCCGCGACTTCCTGCTGCATGGCGACGGCCGGCTTGCAGCCCCAGTCGCCCCACCATTGCAGGAACGCGGAGTTCATGATGTCATAGGGCCGCTCGAGCAGCGCCCAGTAAGCCGCGAGTACGCTGCCGTGGAACACCTGGTCGTCGGGCGGAATGTCGGCGACGAGGGCACCGATGCCGGCCGGGACGGCCTCCGGCATGCGTGGGGTGTAGGCCCAGTTCACCGACACGACGACTTCCGGCCGGTGGCGGTGGATGGTGTCGCAGATCGCCTGGCGCAGCTCGCGCAGCGCCGCCAGCTTCCACGTGACGAAGCGCTGCCAGGCCGCGTCGGTGCTGTCCTGCGGCAGCGGCAGGCCGTCGCAGTCGGCGGCAAACCGCTCCTGGCACGCGGCGCAGAAGCAGGGGCTATGGGCGTAGGTGCCGTCGAAGAACATCGAGTCCACGGCATAGTGGGTGACGATCTCCTCAATGTGCGGCAGCATCCACTCCTCGGCCAGCGGGCTGAGCAGGCAGATGCTCGTCCCGCGCGGCGTGCCGTCGGCATTGCGCTCGATCCAGTCGGGATGGTCCCGCGCAATCGGCTCGCTGTTGAAGGTGTGGTAGTAGCCGATGGCCTTCAGCCCGCGCTTGTGCAGTGAGCTGATCTGCTCTTCCAGCATGTCGCGGCCCGCGGGCAGGTGCGGGTGCTGATAGCGGATCGTTCCCTGCTGATAGAAGGAGTAGCCGAACCCGCACTTGGTGAATACTGACACCGCCTGCGCGTTGGCGGCGACGAGGCGGTCGGCCCACCGCTCGGCATCAAACGCGGCGGCGAGGCCGACCGCGGTGCCAGGGCTGTGGAAGTCGAAGAACAGCTTGCGATAGCTCTTGTCGTACCAGGTCTTGCCCATGGTTGCCCCCTAGATTGGACGAAGTCGGCCGGGAACTTCGGCGAGGGGGGGGTAACGTCCTCCCCGGGGAGGGCACGGCGGACGGCAGAGGCGACCACGGAGACACGGAGAGCACGGAGAACGACACGGAGAACGACACGGAGAACGGCGGCCTCCCCCCCCGGCCCCCTCCCCGCGAGGAGCGGGTCAAGGGGGGGAGGTCGGTCTCGAGAGGTGTCCCGATGAGCCCGGCATTCGTCGTAGTGGCGATGGGAGCGCTGATCATGCACAGCCCCGTGCTCGCCGCTGAGCCCGCATCCATCAGCCTGCCCGTGCCCCCAACGGGCACGCTCGACCCGCAGGTCCTGTGGCTGACCGTGCCGGACATCAAGGGGAGCTACACCATCCCCTACCTCCAGTCTGCGCATGACCTGGACGTGAGGCTGCAGTTCGACCCGCACGGGCCGGGGGAGGCCCGCGTGCGGCTGCTCCACGGCAGCCGGCGCGTCGCCGAGAGCAGGGCCTCCGTCGCCGACCCCGTGCTGCACCTGGGCAGCCTCAGCCCGGGCGAATACACGCTCGAGCTCAGTGGCCTGGACGCCTCAGGCGCCGCGGTCTCGAAAGCCACCTGGTTGCACGTCGGCGTCGGCACCGTCATCGGCGCCATCGGGGACAGCATTACGGAGGGCTACCAGGGCCGGGGCTTCTGGCGCGACAACCTGGACCTGCACGCCGCGGACTTCCCCCCGGAGGCGGTCTCGCAGGATGGGCGCAACTTCCCGCAGTACAGCCCGACGACCGCCTGGCACCGTCCGGACATCAACTGCTTCCAGAGCTGGATGACGACCCTCAACGACCTGCTCGCCGACAAGTGGCGACAGCCGGTGTTCATCGCCAATGAGGGCGTCGGCGGCATCACCAGTGGTGCCTATCTCAAGCTGATGCAGACCGATGCCGGTTGGCGCAAGCGCATGGACCTGCTGCGACCACAGGTGTGGCTCCTGCACCTGGGCGTGAATGACGAGCGGGCCAAGGTCCCCGCCGGCGACTATGCCGCGAACATGGCGGCCATCGTGGATCTGCTGGAGCGCGAGTATGGCGCGGCGCCCGAGCACGTCCTGCTCTGCCGCCCGTGCTATGACTACGCTGAGGGCGCGGCGGACATCCTGAGGTCGTACATCACCGCGCAAGACGAGCTGATCGCTCGCCGCGGCCTCCGGCGCGGGCCCGACTTCTTCGCCGCCTATGCCGTCGATAAGCCTCGCTGGTATGGCGCCGATCCGGTACATCCGAACATCGAGGGGATGGAGTACATGGCGCGGCTGTGGTACGCGGCCCTTGCCGCCGCCCTGCCGGAGGGGATCCGGCCATGACCGGCAAGCAGCGCATGCTCCGGGCCCTCCGGTTCGAGGAGCCGGACCGCCCGCCGCACTTCGAGGTCATGTTCGAGCTCGAGTACGAGGCCTTCGGCCTCCGGTTCCCCGACCGCAACAGTTGGGCCGGCTGCACCCCCGGTGAGAAGGCCGACAAGGTCGCCACTTGCATGGCGATCTACGAGCAGATCGTCGACCGCTTCGAGTGGGACGCCCTCGCCGTCTACTGGCCGTGGAGTGACCCCGACGGCGTCCGGGCGGCGAAGCGGACGTTCGGCGATGATCTCCTCATCGGCAGCATCGTCGGGCACTCGATCTGGTCCATCGAGGCGATCGGTGACTGGATGCGGTTCTCCGACGACCTGTACAACCATCCCCAGCGCCTGCACGAGCAGGCGCGGCAGATGCACGCCGCGGCGCTCGCGCGTTTCGACCTCCTGGCCGAGGCGGGGGCCGACTTCATCCATGTCGTCAATGACGTGGCCTTCAACGCCGGCCCCTTCATCTCGCCACCCCAGTTCCGGGAGCTATGCCTGCCGTACCTGGCCGAGCAAGTCGCCCACATCAAGGCTCTCGGGTGCATCCCGTTCGTCCACACCGACGGCAACATCATGCCGGTGCTGGATGACTACCTGTCCCTGGGGGCCGCCTGCTTCCAGTCTGTGGACCCGATGGCCGGGATGGACATCGCCGTGGTCAAGCAGCGCTGCCAGGGGAAGATGGCGCTGATGGGCAATGTGCAGTGCAGCCTGCTCCAGGAGGGCCCGGCCTCCGCCATCCGTGAGGCGGTGTTGTGCTGCCTCGAGCAGGCCGCACCCGGCGGCGGCTACATCTTCGGGACCTCGAACACCATCTTCCCCGGCATGCCGCTGGAGAACTACGAGCTCATGCTGTCTGTCTACCGCGAGTTCTGCGCGCGCAAGTCGGTCAACCGGTGAGCGAGGCGGCACCAGTCGTGCATCGAGGAGAAGGAGTGGCACCCAATGGCAGCGGATGAGACCACAGCCGGCGGCGTCTTCTTCGTCATCCCCCACACCCACTGGGAAGGGGCGGTGTTCAAGACCCGCGAGGCGTACCTGGAGCTCGGGCTCTCCACGATCCTGCGCGCCCTGCACCTACTCAAGCTGTACCCCGGCTACCGCTTCGTGCTCGACCAGGTTTGCTATGTGAAGCCCTTCCTGGAGCGCTATCCGCAGGAGGCGGCGGCGCTGCGCCAGTTCGTCGACGACGGCCGATTGGCGATCGTCGGGGGCCTCGATGTCATGCCGGATGTGAACATGCCCGGCGGCGAATCGTTCGTCCGCCAGGTGCTCTATGGCAAGCGATACCTGCGCGCGGCGCTCGGCGTGGAGGTGACCGTGGGCTGGCAGCTCGACACCTTCGGGCACCACGCCCAGATGCCGCAGCTCTTGAAGCTCGGCGGCTACCAATCGTTCTGGTTCTTCCGCGGAGTGGCCGACTGGAGTGTGCCCAGCGAGTTCCTGTGGGAGGGGCTCGACGGCACTCGCCTCCCGGCCTTCTGGCTCCCGCTCGGGTATGCGCTCGCTTACGGCACGCCCACGACGCTGCCGGAGTTCGCCGCCACCCTGGCGGAGCGCTATGCGTCACTGGAACCCTACTCCCGCCGGCGGTGCCGAGTGGGGTTGGCGGGGGCGGATGTCTCCGAGCCGGAGGAGCATCTGCCGGCTCTCGTCGAGGAGGCCGGTGGCCTCCCTGATGGCCCGCTGGAGGTCCGCCTCGCCGTCCCCGGCGACTACGAAGCTGCGGTCGCTCAGGAGACCGATCGGCCGGTCGTCGGCGGCGAGCTCAACCCGATCTTCCAGGGCACCTACAGCAGCCGCATCGAGCTCAAGCAGCGCACACGCGAGCTCGAACGCCTGCTCACGACGGTCGAGAAGCTCGGCGTCCTGCTCCAGTACCTGGGGATCCCGGTGGATGATGACATCGTGTGGCGGGCATGGGAGCCGATGCTCTTCAATCAGGCGCACGACCTCATGTCCGGGGTGATGACCGACCCGGTCTACGCCGACACGCTGCGCGGGTATGACCTGTCCCGCAGCCTCGGCGAGGAGGAGCTCCAGCGGCGGTGGCGCCGCTACGTTGCCGCCATCGACACGCGGGGCGAGGGCATCCCCGTCGTCGTCTGCAACAGCCTCGGCTGGCCCCGCACGGACAGTGTCATCACCACCGTCGGCTTCTCCCGCGATGGAGTGCGGGGCCTCCGGCTCGTCGACCCGGACGGACACGAGGTTCCGATGCAGGTCCTGCGCGCGCGCCGGCACGTCGATGGAGCGTTGGTGGAGGCCGAGATCGCCTTCGTGGCGCGCGACGTGCCGGCAGTGGGTCACTGCGTCTACTCCGTGCTCCCGCTGAGCGTCGCGGAGGTGACGGCCGACGCGCCCGAGCAACCGGGTCCCGCGCCGACCATCGAGAACGAGTTCTACCGCCTCACCTGCGACCCCGCCGGCGGCGCCATCACAAGCCTGGTCGTCAAGCCGGACGACTGGGAGGCGCTGGCGGCACCGGCGAATACCGTAGCCCGCGAGGCGGACTACGGCGACTTGTGGGAGCTCTATCAGGCGCTGGACGGGGGTAGCCGGATTGCCATGCAGGCAGTGCATGGCGTCCCGCAGCCGGACGAGGCCCTCTTCTCCACGTCCCAGTCCGGTGAGCCCGGCGTGGTGACCCGGGGGCCGGTCGTGTCGGAGCTCTCTGTCGCGCATCCGTTCGGCGAGGCGGGCCGCTTCGCCACGACCGTGCGCCTCTACACCGGCCTGCGGCGCATCGAGATCCATACGCGGATCCTCAATGACAGTGCCTCCGTGCGCTATCGCATGCTCGTGCCCACGAGCATCGCGCACGGGTGCAGCACCCATGAGATCCCCTTTGGGGCGCAGGCGCGACCGGTCGGGATCGAGTTCCCCGCCCAGACCTGGGTGGACTGGGGCGACGGCCACCACGGCATCGCCCTGCTCAACCGGGGCCTCCCTGGCAACAACGTAGCGGACGGGACGCTGATGCTCTCTCTGTGCCGGAGTGCGCGCATCACGGCGTACGGCTTCGGTGGCGGTTACGAGCCCGGCATGTCCTCGGATTCCGGGTTGGCGCTCGGGACCGAGTTCGAGCTCGACTATGCTCTGCTCCCGCACGCCGGCGACTGGCAGGAGGCCGGGGTCCACCGGGCCGGTGTGGAGTTCAACAACCCGCTGTTGGCCTTCCCGGCCGCTCCTCAGGCGGGGCGACTGCCGGCGCGCTGGGGCCTGGTGGAGGTCAAGCACCCCGGTGTGGTCCTCTCGACGCTCAAGCCCGGTCGCGACGGGGCTGCGGTGCTGCGCATCTACGAGGCTACGGGACGCCCGGCGGCGGGGGTCGCGATCCAGTTCGCGGACGAGGTAACGCGGGCGGAGGAGGTCAACCTGCTGGAGGACCCCGGCACCCTCGTCGAGGCGGTGGGCGATACCATCACCCTCGACCTGCGGCCGTTCGAGATCAAGACGCTGGCCGTCTGGCTTACAGGCGATGGCAGGCCATCGTGAGCCTGGCGGCCGGCTGAGGTGATCGCGCATGCTGGTTCCCAGGCCCCTTGAGCGTCACCGAACAGCCGCGCTGTGCGCGTGCGCAGCGATGGCCCTGCTCGTCGTGGTGGCGCCCGCCGCTCTCGGCGCCACCGTCTATGTGTCTCCGCGCGGCAATGACGCCTGGTCCGGTCAGAGCCCCGACGCGAACGCGGCCGCCACCGACGGTCCGGTGGCAACGGTCGGCAAGGCGATGGAGTTGGCCCGCGCTGCCCGCAAGGGTGCACCGGAGGGCTATCGGGTCGAGCTCCGCGCCGGCACGTACTATCTGCCGACGACCGCGACCTTCGGCCCGGACGACTCCGGAACCGAGACGGCACCCACCGTGCTGACCTGTTTCCCGGGCGAGCGCGCCCGCCTCGTGGGCGGCCGCAGCCTCACCGGCTGGCAGCCATCCAAGGGCGGCATCCTCCAGCTCGACCTCAAGGCCGCAGGGCTGCCGGGCGCTGTCTTCCGCCAACTGTTCTACGAGGGCCGGCGGCAGCCGATGGCGCGGACCCCGAATCTCGACCCCGCCGACCCCCATGGCGGCAAGTGGGCATACGTCGCGGCGGCCGCCCGGCCGGCCAGCAACAAGGTGTTCCAGTACGCTCCCGGAGACATCAAGCCCTGGCAGGACCTCAGCCAGGCGGAAGCGTTCTTCTACCACCGCCACAACTACTACAACACCATCGTGCCCCTCGTCGCGGTCGACCCCGTCGGGCGTATCGCGACACTGGGTCAGGACACCTATGGTGTCATCGAGGGCGACGGCGCCGAGCGCTACTATGTCCAGAACGTGCTGGACGAGCTGGATGCGCCGGGCGAGTGGTACCTGGACCGCAAGCGCT
>CAZIWQ010000082.1:0-12362 GCA_964542355.1 uncultured Armatimonadia bacterium | reverse complement strand
AAGACGATCCTGCTGCGCGTGGGGGGCGTGCCGGACTTCGACCGACGCGTGGTGGAGGAGGCCTTCGGGCGGCTGGTGCGCGAGCAGAGGGTGCCGTTCCGGGCCCAGGATCGCTTCATGGGCATGGCCCTGCTCAACCCCGGCGAGGTGCTACTCAACTTCACCCTGACGATGGGCGACGGCACCCGCGCCGAGGACCTGACGCGGATGGACATCGAGCTGCGCGAGCAAGCGCTGGTGACGGTGGAGTGGTTCCGGCGCGAGGTGCCGCAGTTCGGCAACGCGTTCCTGGTCGATGCCGCCACACGGGTGGGAGTGCGGGCGGGCCGGAGCATCGTCGGGCGGGAGACGATCACCCGCGAATCGCTCGCCGACGATACGCCGGTGGCGGAGCCGATCGCGGTGGGGACGCGTTCCTACGGGGGGCACGGCCTCGCCGCGTTCAGCCCGCCATGGGCCACACACCGTGCCGGCCTCCGGGGGATCCCCTGGCGGGCGCTGCTGTCGGCCGACCTGACCAACGTCGCTGCCGCCGGGCGCTGCCTGTCGGCGGATGCGAGGGTGAGTGACACCTTCCGTCTGATGGCCCGCTGCATGGCCACCGGGCAGGCCGCCGGCGTCACGGCGGCCCTGGCGGCCGGCGACATGGCCGCGCTTGGATACGCCGACGTGCGCCGCGCACTCCTGGATCAGGGCGCAGTGCTGGAGTAGGCGCGCGGCCTGCCGTGCCGTAGCTATCCGCTTCCTCGCTATCCGCTATGAGCTTTCCGTGCCGTCCCGTGCCGTCCCCTCAGCGCACTGCGGCCGCGACCACGCGCGTGCACGCCGTGCCGTCCTCCGCCGCGGACCGCACCTGCACCAGATAGCGCCCCGCCGGGACCCGCGTCCCGCTCAGACTCTGTCCCGACCACACGGCCGTGTGCGTCCCGGCCTCCTGCCGGCCGCTCGCGACTCGCGCCACCGGTCGCCCTGCGATGTTCATCACCACGACGTCGACCTGGGCCGCCGCGGAGAGCGTGTAGGTGACCTGGAGGCCACGCACCGCGGGCTGGGCCGCGACACTCGTCAGGATCGCGGGCTGCGTCCCGCGCGGTGTCGCCTCGATGCACAGCCGCCGCTTCGCCCCCTGCGCCCCCGTCACGAACGAGTAGCTCTGCGTCGTGCGCATGTTCACAGAGCGCCCGGCGTCGCGGTCCTTCAGCACGAGCGCCAGGTTCGCCGGCACCGCCGACAGGTCGGGGAACACGACCTGGACTTGCGTGCGGGGCAGATCGGTCTCGGCAATCAGCTCCCAGCTCATGACGGCATCGGCCGCGGCGAGACTGACGGCGCTGTGGCCGCCCCCGCTGTCCACGACGTACAGGTCGGCATAGCCGCGAGCGGGCTGTGGCGGGTTGGCGACCGTCAGCGGCGCCGCCGTGCGGGTCATGCCGATGTAGTTGCTCTCATCCACGGCCTGAGCCGTCCGCAGGCCGATCGGGGCCAGCCACGCGACGGCGTCGCGCGTCAGCGCCGGCGTCGCCGCTCCCGTCGCGACCCCGAGCGTCACGGTGCAGTTCTCGTTGGCCTTCAGCCAGAACCCCTTCCCCGATGGGATCGTGGTATGCGTGTTGGGCCCGGCGAGGCTCCATACCAGCTCGTAGCCGGTCCCGTCCGCGTTCTGCACCCAGGCGTAGGGCTCGACATTGCCGCTGGCGGAGACGCTGGCCCATTGCAGCTCGGTGGTCCATGCATTCGCAAGCAGGTTCCAGCCGCGCAGCACCGCGCACACGACCGGGTCGACCAGCTCATAGCCGTCGAAGCTGTAGGGGTGGTCGGTGGTGTAGCGCACCCAGTAGCCCTGTCCCGGGACCGCGTCGAAGGGGCTGGTGGCAAACAACTGGTAGGCCTGCGTCGCGGCGTTCCAGCGCGCGATGTCGGCGGTGCCGAACACAGCGTCGGCGCTCGGGTTCAGCGGGCGCCCCGGGCAACCGACCATCCACAGCCCGGTCGCGCAGTCGCGCGCGAACGGCTCAGGAGGGAGCAGCGTCGCCAGCGCCGCCACCGTGTCGCGACGGGCGGCATCGGTGCGGGAGGCGATGGTGACCGGCACGCGGGCGGAGGCGACGAGGGCCTGCGCCGACACTGCGGTCAGCTCCAGCCGGAGCTCAGCGACCTCCCCCGGTGCCAGCGGCCCGACCATCCAGCCGGCGCCGAGCAGGTCGGTGGTGATCTCACTACCGCCGGTGAACGCGTTGAAGGCGGCGAGACGCCACCCGGCCGACTCCACCGTGGTGGTGTCGAGCCCCGGGCTCGTGACCTTCAGCCGGTCGCTGACATTGGCGTCGTTCCGGACGCGGACGTAGGCCACCGCCGGGACCGCCAGCGCCTTGCTCTGGGACCTGGTCTGGCCCGCGGCATCGGTGTTGTAGGTCCCGCTGCCCAGGTAGTCGCTGTCCTCCGGGGCGCGGATCAGCCCGTCAGGCTGATAGCCGACCTTGCTTGTGGCGGCCTTGACGGTGTCGGCCTGCGCGAGGTCGACCGTCGAGGTCGCGGTGAGCAGCACGGGGCGAGAGGCCTTGCCTGCCACGGCGCTCCCCGGCTTCACCTCGATCCGGAGCTCGAGCGCACCCCCGGCCGGCACCACCGGCGTGACGTACCCCTCGTTGGCGACGAGGGCGGAGCGGTCGGTGCCGCCTGTCAGGGCATCGAAGTAGGCGACCGTCCAGCCCTGGTCGGTGATGGAGCCGGTCGCCACCGCCCCGATGACCCCGGTAATGCGGAACGCCTCGTCCGAGTTACCCCGGTTCTCCAGCCGCACCGGGTAGGTGGCAGTGGTGTCGCCGGCGACGATCTGGGCCGCCGTCTGGTCCTGGCCGGTCGCGTTGGTGGTGCCGCCGCCGAGGTAGTCAGCGTCGGCGAGGTTACGGATCAGGAGGTCGGGCCGGCTCACCCACAGCTTGGTCGTGCGGGCGCCCACGGCGTCCGCCCGCGTCGCGTCGCCAACGGACCGTGCCGTCAGGAGGAGCTGGCGCACGGCGGCGGCCGCAACGGTCGCGTCGCAGGTCACCTCAATGCGCAGGTCGCACGTGGCCCCGGGCTCCAGTGTCGCCGTGCTCCAGCCCTCACCCGTTACGGCGCCGGTGATGTCGGTGCCGCCGGCGAGGGCGTCGAAGTAGCGGATCGTCCACCCCGCCGCGGCCTGCGCGGGGGTAACCTCGCCGGCGGTCAGGGCGAAGGTGTCACGCACGTTCCCGGCATTGAGCGCCTGCACCTCATAGACGGCCGTGACCCCACTGCCGACCGTCTGCGCCACCTGTTGGCGCGCACCGTCGGTGTTGTAGGTGCCACGGCCTTCATAGCTGGTGTCCGGCCGGTTGCGCACGAGGAGGTCGGGTTGGCGCGCGGCCTGCTTGGCCGTGCTGATGAGGGCCGTGTCCGACTGCGTCGTGTCCAGCTCCGACCGGGCGCTCACGTGGATGCGCTGGGTTGAGTTGCCGGCGATCGCGGCCTCGAAGCGGACCTCGGCGCGGAACTGAGCTCCGGCCCCCGGGCTCAGCGGCCCGACGACGCGGCCGGTGCCGGTCAGCTCGGCGGTGATGTCGCTGCCCCCGGTCAGGGCATCGTAGAAGGTGACGGTCCATCCGGGGCCGGTGGCCGCTGCGGCGAGCACATCACCGATGACCGCGGTCAGCCGCAGGCTCTGGGGCACGTTGCCGTCATTCACGGCCTGGAACTCGTAGACCGCGGTCGGCTGTCCGTCGACCGTCTGGGAGCGGGTCTGGTCGGTGCCATCGGTGTTGTAGCGGCCGTCGCCGGCCCAGTCCGTCTCGCCGGCATTGCGCACCAACATGTCGGGCTGCGTGTTGCGCGGCGCGCTGGTGCGCGCGCGGACGGCATCGCGTTTCGTGGCGTCGGTGTCAGAGACGGCGGCGATCAGCACCGGCTTGACGGCGGCTCCCGCCACCGCGGGATCGGCGGTGGCTACCACCCGGAGGACGCGGCTGGCGCCGACGGCGAGGTCTCCGGTGCTCCAGTTGCCGCTCGTGATGGCGACGGTGATGTCGGTGCCCCCCGGGGCCGGGGCGTCGTAGTAGCGGACGGTCCACCCGGTCTCGCCGGCGTCCCCGGTGAGGGTGAAGCTGTCGGGGACACTGCCATCGTTGTAGATTGTGACCTGGTACGTGGCAGGGGTGCCGGGCGTCACGGTCTGGGCCCGCTCCTGGCCGGCGGCATCGGTGTTGTAGGTCCCGCGCCCGGCCACACCGCCGGTGTCCTCGATGACCAGGTCGGGCTGACAGGCCGCGGACGCGGTCGTCACCGCCTGCGCCGCGTCCGTCGTGGCCGGTGCCGTGGTTGAGGTGGCACTGACCAGCAGCGCCAGCACTGTCTCGGGGGCCACCGCCGCGCTCGGGGTCACGTCGATGCGCAGGTTGCGCATGTTGCCGGGGGCCAGCGTGCCGCTATCCCAGACTCCGGCGTTGACGGCCCCCGTGATGTCGATCGCGCCCTGGGTCGGGTGCAGGTAGTTGTAGGTCACTGTCCAGCCCGCCGGGGCGACGGGTGCGAGCAGGCGGAAGCTGTCCGCGGTGTTGCCATCGTTCTGAAGCTGCAGCGAGTAGGTCGCCGGGGACCGTGCGGGCACGGTCTGCGTGCGTGTCTGGTTCGTGCCATCGATGCCGTAGACCCCGTCGCCGGTCGGGTTGGCGTCGTCAGGGGTCTGGATTGTCAGGTCGGGCCGATAGTAGGGCGCGGCCGTGGTTACTGCGACGACCGTATCGGTCAGCGAGTTGTCGGAGAGCGAGGCGACGGTGACGGCAATCTGCTGCACGGTGCCGGGCGGGACGGTGGAGTCGGGCACGACCTCCGCGCGGAAGTCCAGCTCGCCCCCTCGCGCTGCACCCGTCACAGGCCCGGGCTGCCAGCCGCCGGTGGTCATCGCGTGGGTGATGTCCTGGCCGCCGGGGGCGGGGGCATCGAAATAGCGGACCGTCCACCCATTGCCACCAGCCGGGCCGCGCACGACGAACGTGTCCGTGGCGGTGCCGTCGTTCTGCAGCCGCAGCCGGTAGACGGCGGGGGCGCCCGGGACCGCCGTGTCGGCGGAGGTCTGGTTGGTCCCGTCGGTGTTGTAGGCACCATCGCCCAGGAACATGTTCTGGGCCTTGTCCCAGATCAGCAGGTCCGGGCGGTGCGGCAACCCGAGCGGACGCCGCGACCACGCCATCCGGCCCAGCTCGCCTCCGTAGAGGCCGGTCCGGAAGTCGGGCGGGCATGTATAGATGCGATGGCGATTGCCCCCGTCTGCGTCGATCACCCACAACTCGTTGGCGTCACTCCAGTCGGTGGCCCCGTGCTGGAACGCCACCTGGGCTCCGTCCGGCGATACCGCCGGGAAGCGATTGTGCCCCGGCAGCGTGGTGAGCTGGGTCGCCACACTCGAGCCGCGGGCGGTGGCGGCGATCCGGAAGATCTGCGCCGCCTGCCCGGTCCCACTCTGCGGGTACCCCGCCATGAAGTACAGCCACTGCCCGTCAGGACTCCACTCCGGGTTCGAGCTGAACCAGGCGGTGCCGTTGCTGGTGACCCCGGCTGTGACCGCGTGGTCATCGCTCCCGTTGGCGTTGACGACATAGACCTCGCCGACGCCGCTGCGGTGATAGGCGAGCTTGGTGCCGTCCGGCGACCAGCGCGGGTGCTCGCAGTCAGCACCGGAGACCACCCGCTGCGCGTTCTGGCCATCCAGGTGGGTCGTCCAGATGCCCAGTTGGTTCCCGGTCGGCCCGCCCCAGTGGCAGGCGAGGCGGGAGCCGGCGGGCGAGACGTCCGCGCCCCACGGGCGGCCCGGCGCGGAGCCGAATAGCGCGGTGAGCAATCCCGTGGGGTCGATCCGGCAGAAGTGCGTGGTAGGGTCGATGCCCAGCACGTCCATCACGTCCGGCCACCACCCGAGCGCCCACTCGGCGGCGGTGGTCAGCACCTCCGAGTTGCCGGTGGCCGGGTCGACGACGATGATGCGGCCCTTCTCCCCGACGGCCAGCAGGTTGGTGCGCTCAGCCAGCGGCGCCCGCGTGGTGCTCGTCTGGACGACATCGCGGTTGTTGGCGTCGTCCACCTGGCTGGCCACAAAGACGTGGTTGCCGACGGCCCCCGGGGGCGCCGCGGCATCGGGCGTGATCTCCACGCGCACGACGACCGTCGCGCCGGAGGCGATGTCCGTGTAGGTCTGGCCGGTACCGGTCACCGCCGTGGTGATGTCGACGCTCGTATCCTGCTCGACGACGCGCAGCCCCCACGGGTCCGTGCGGGAGCTCGTGCCGACGCGCCGGTCGCGCGCAGCGGCGGACTTCGCCGCTCCACGGGCGCGGGCGCCAAGCGTGAAGGTCCAACTCTGCGGGTAGGGGCTGTCGTTCTCAAGCTTGATGAAGTACGTGGCCGGCCTGCCGGTGCCGGTGGTCTGCGAGCGGGTCTGACCCGTCGCATCGCCGTTGTAGAGGTCATTGCCGAGGTACGACCCCACGGCGTCAGTGGCGATCGACAGGTCTGGCGGCACCGACTGCGAGGCTTCTTTGGCCCCTCCGAAGGCACCCAGGTTCACGCGACAACCGTTGGGGGCGGCCTCCTGGGAGCAGTCGGAAGCGGGGTCGCCGCGGTCGATGCACGGGCTGTGCACGGCATCCGTCACCCACTGTGCCAGGGACGGGCTCCAGCGGGCGCGTCGTGACTTGAGGTGGAAGTCACCCCCGGCGGCGTTGGCAAACAGCGGGTCAACCGAGATCAGACCCTCCCGCGTCGGCGTGAATCCCACGTAGTCGCCGCCGGTGTTGCCGTGGACGTTGCAGTAGCTGACGGTCGGTGGGGAGCCCCCGCCGTCGGTGGCGACCCCGCCGCCCGCGGTGCCGAACGTGACGATCGAGTTGTGGAGGGTCAGTGTCGCGTTGGTCTCCGAGTAGGTGCCCCCGCCAGTCGTTGCTGTGTTATGGCTGAGCGTGCAGTTCTCGGCGGTCGCCTGACTGTAGGTGCCCATGTAGAGCCCCCCGCCGAGCGCCGCGGTGAGTGGACGACTGCCGGCCGTGGTGACCCCACCCCCCGCTTGCCCACCGATCAGCCCGGCCGCGCGTGACCTCGGCAGCGCCGCCAGCATCCCCGGTGACGTGGTGGCCGCGGTGTTGGCAGAGATCACGACCCCGCGCAGCGCCGCCGTTGATGATACCAGCGCGAGCCCGCCGCCCTGGCAGGCCGTGTTCTGTGAGATGAAGTTCCCCAGCAGCACCACGGACGACAGGTAGCACGCGATCCCGCCGCCGTCGCCTCCCGCCGTGTTGCCCGTGATGACGTTGCCCTCGAGCATCGTCCCGGTGCAGTTGTCGCAGTAGATGCCACCGCCGGAGTACGCCGCCGTGTTCCCCTGGATGCGGTTGTAGCGGATAGCCATGGTGCCGTTCCGGGCCAGCACACCGCCTCCGGTGGCAGTGGTGCCGCCGGTGATGGTGAAGCCATCGAGTGCCAGCGGGTAGATCTCCCCGGTGCGCGCCGCCCCGCGGTGCCCTCCAACCATGTAGGGACCGATCGTCACGACCGGCTCGGACGATTCCTCCCCGACGATGGTCGTGCCGGCGGCCGTTGCGGGGTCGGTGGGATTGGTCGAGTGGATCGCGAGCACCTTGTCCCCGTAGTCAACAGGACCGCTATAGGTGCCCGGGTGCACGATGATCTCATCGTTGTCGACCGCCGCGGCGATCGCATCCTGGATCGTCGTGTACGTCTGGTCGGCACCGACGTGCAAGACACTGGCGCCGCCGGTGCCTGCCCCGATAATGACGGCGAGTGCCCCCAGCAGCGCAGTTCCGACAGCACACCGTGTCCTGATCATCGCGCATCTCCTCCGAGATGGGGATCGCATCTCATGGTGGGGCGGGGGCATGGCGAAACCTGCGCCCCGCACCACCGCAGGTGGTGTCCAGTCCGCCTGGCGCGTGACAGGAGTGGACTTCGCCGACCGGGGGCCGATGTCCTTGTCCCACTCAAAGAGCGGCCGAACAGCCGGACCGAGGCCGCGAAGCCACGCCCGAGTGGCTCGGGAGGGCACTCAGCCGGCCGTTACGCCTCGGGGGCCGGCCGGATGTGGGACTCCTCGGCCGGGCCCTGGCGACGGGTTTGGTGCGGCGTGACGAGGTGATCGCGAGCAGGGCACGGAAGTGGGCGCTGGTCGA
Organism: uncultured Armatimonadia bacterium; assembly: GCA_964542355.1. Classification (GTDB taxonomy): domain Bacteria; phylum Armatimonadota; class Zipacnadia; order Zipacnadales; family JABUFB01; genus CAZIWQ01. The sequence continues at coordinate 4,170 of CAZIWQ010000082.1, read as the reverse complement.
AATGGCCGAACTCGGCGCACCCGGGGCACACAAGGGGGACTTGCGATGGCCCATGCGTGTCGCACAGCCATGCTGCCGAGCGTGCTGCTGGCGACCGTCGTGCTCCTGGCGGCCGGGCCCTGCGCGGGGGAGGGGGCGGCTCCCACGCTCCCGTTGGGTGACCTCGTGCTGGCAGACCACCACACCCCGCTGATCGAGATCACACCGCAGGGGTTCCGGATCGCGAATCGCGTCGCCCTCACAGCGCGTGTGATCGCGGCCCCCGACGCGTTCCCGTGCCGCGTGGCGCCCGGGCCGAACCCCGATGTCGTCCAGCTCAGCATCGGGCAGGTGGCCAGCCGGCGCTGCAACTCGCTCTACAGCCCGACGCGCGATGAGGCGCTCACCTTCGAGGCCCGGGACGTCGAGTTGACCCGGCAGGCCGGTGGCATCCGCCTGCAGGCCCACGGGCCGCTCGAGATCCGCGTCGACCGCGACTACATGAAGGTCCGGCGCGGCCTCAAGTGGTTCACCCCGCTCGACAAGTCGGTGTTCCCGCGCGCCCCCGCCGGCTGGTGTAGCTGGTACATCTACTGGCAGGGGATCACCGAAGACGAGATGGTCAAGAATGCCGACTGGCTCGCCCGGAATCTGCGCCAGTTCGGGTGTGACATCGTGCAGATCGACGACGGGTGGCAGGGCGTCGGGCACGGCAGCGGCGAGAACCGCGACTGGCATGTCACCGAGGCCAAGAAGTTCCCTCACGGCATGAAGTGGCTTGCCGCGGCCATCCGCGCGCGTGGCTTCAAGCCCGGCATCTGGCTGATCCCGTTCACGACCAGCGACGAGGCGCGATTCCGTGCCCACCCCGAGCTGTTCATCCGCCGCGCCGACGGGACGACCATCGGCGAGACGCGCGACAGCCAGACGGGCAAGCTGACCGTCGACTGGACCGGGCGCTATTTCATCGATGCCAGTGGCGCCGCGGGGCGCCAGTGGTTCCACGACCTGTTCACGATGATTTGCGGAGACTGGGGCTATGACTACGTGAAGATCGACGGTCAGGGCGGGTCGCGGGGGGCGCCGGAGCGCTATCGCGACCGGCTGGCAGACCCGAAGCTGGCACCGGACGAGGTCTACCGCGCCGGCCTGCGCGAGATCAAGGGCGTCATGGGGCCGGGGCGCTTCCTGCTCAACTGCGGGGGTGCCTACGATAGCTGCGGCTACTGCGAGGGGATCCGGACCGGGGGCGATGTGGGGCCGAGCTGGGAGGGGATGCAGCCCGCGATCACCGCGACGATGGCCCACCTCTACAAGAACAACATCGCCTTCTGGACTGATCCCGACGTGGTGTGCGTGCGCCCGCGGGGCAATGCCGGCTCCTCGCTCAGTCTCGAGCAGGCGCGGCTGTGGGCCACGCTCGATGGCATCACCGGCCAACTGCTGATGTCCAGTGACCGGATGTACGACCTGCCCGAGGCGAGCGTGGAGCTCCTGCGGCGCATCTACCCGGTGGCCGACATCCGCCCGATGGAGCTGTACCCGCTGGCCGGCCGGCCGCGCGTGTTTGACCTGCGGGTCTCGCGCCCGGATGTCGGCGAGTGGGACGTGGTTGCCCTGTTCAACTGGGACCCGGGTGCCCCGGCACAGATCAGTCTCGCGCCGGACGATCTGGGGCTGCCACCGGGGAAGTACCTCCTCTTCGATGTGTGGGCCAGGCAGTTCCTGGGTGTGACCGCGGCCCCGATTGCGCTAGCGGTGCCGGCAAGCGGATGCCGGCTGATCTCGTGGTGGCCGTGCGCCGACCGGCCGGCGCTGCTGGGCAGCTCGCGCCATCTCACCCAGGGCGCGGATGACTTGCTCGCGGCCCGGTGGGACCCCGCCACCGGTACCTGGAGTGGGCGCAGCCTGCTGGTTGGCGGCGACCCCTATCAGTTGCGCTTCAGCTTGCCGCCCGGCTGGTCGTGTATCACTCCCGCCGCCACAACCGACGGCGCTGTCGCGGTGCTCACCCTCCGCCGCGAGGAGAACGGGGAGCTGCCCTGGAGCATCGCATTCCGCCAGGGGGACGCCACGGTTGTCGCGCCACGGCTCCACGAAGCGCGGCTCGAGGGCGTCGGGCGCGAAGTGCGCCTCTCCTGGCGCGGCGCAGACGCCTTCGCCTACCGCGTCTACCGCGACGGCACGCTGCTGGCGCAGACGGCCACCCCCGGCTTGACCGACAAGGTCCCGCGGGCCGGACAGACCTACCGCTATCAGGTCAGTGCGGTGGGATGGGAGGGGGAGTCGGCCCGCGTGGCGGCGGGGGAGTACACCGCAACCCCGTCTCCTCGCGGCACGGCCGCCGACGCCTGGCTCGAGCAGGTGCGCCCCCTCGCGGCGATGCAGGAGTACGGCTCACTCGAGCGCGGCCGGAGTGTCGACCGCAATCCGCTGACCGTGGGCGGGAAGGTGTACCTCCACGGCCTCGGCAGTCACGCTGCCAGTGAGCTGCGGTATGAGCTGGGCAATCGCTACGCACGGTTCGAGGCGGAAGTGGGGGTGGATGATGAGAAGCAGGGGGCGGGGACGGTGGTGTTCCGCGTGTTCGCCGACGGGGAGCAGGTGTTCGACAGCGGGGTGATGCGCGGGCGTCAGGCCGCGCGCAAGGTGAGCGTCCTGTTGGCGGGGGTGGATGAGCTGACGCTGGTGGTGACCGATGGCGGGGATGGCATCAACTGCGACCACGCCGACTGGGTGGACGCGAAGCTGATCGGGAACCGCTAGCGACGTTGCCCGATGCCGTGCCGTATGTAGGGCGGGTCCCGCGGGGCGGGACCGCGCCGTCGTTGCCGTGCCGTACGCCACCCTTGCCGTATGCAGAACCCCTAAGCCCCGTCATGGCCGTTGTCAGTGGCCGCCTGCCGACGTTGGCGTGCGCCGTGCCGGCCTCACCCCCCGGCCCCCTCTCCGTCCCGGAGAGGGGGTGTCAGTAGGCGGGTACCGGGACGCGTGGCACGCCGCCGTCGGACGGTGTCCTCCACCCCTCTCCGGGACGGAGAGGGGACGGGGGTGAGGCAGACATGCCACGGCCACGGCTACGCCCCGCCCTCCAGCGTGAGCAACCCCGCCTGCTCCAGCTTCCATGTCGGGCCCTGGGTCCCCACCCAGTTGATCCATTCGCCCGGCTGGCTGCGGAACACCCCCAGGTTGAAGGGAACGCCAGCGGCTCCGGGGGCGAGGCCGAGCGCCCGCAGCGGCACCCGCCACTCGCACTGCCATCCCTTCTCATCCCGGGTCACCCGAAACTGGGTCGCCCCGGCCAGCGCCTGCGCCGCGGCCGCGGCGGCCCCGGCTTCGTCGCTGCCCTCACAGGTCCCATTCGCGAAGCCGTGCAGGACCCACGTTACCGCCGCACCATCGGCAGCCCTGCCGCGGATGCAGATCTCCATCCCGTCGTCGCGTCGCCACTCGGCACCGGCGGTGATGGCCGTCTTGCCGGCGGTCGGCACGCTCGCCCGCACGAACAGGCTCTCACCGTCCGTGACCACCTGGGCGGCACAGGGCGTGCCAGCCAGCGGCAGGGCGTCCGGCGTCTCCTGCAGGCTGAGGGCGGCGCCCGGCCACTCGCCGGCTTCGCCCCGACCGTCCACGACCGGTACGCGGGGCACGCGGGCGGCGCGCGCCACCGGCTTCGCGCGCGGCGTCGCCGCGGCCTGTGCACTCCGGATCACCAGCCGCCCACCGCGGGTCAGGTCCCAGGTCTCGCCCAGCGTCCCCGCCCACTGGAGGAGCTGAGCATCCTCACTGCGGTAGGCGGTCACGTTCAGCGGCAGTACGGCCCGGTCGGCGGCCGTGAAGTGCAGGGCCGCGAAGGGGAGCCGCCACTCACAGCGCCAGACCGTGCGCTCGACCGTCGCCGCGTACCCGACCGCGGCTTTCATGGCGTCGGCCTCCGCTACAGTCGCGCCACCGAGGGGCAAGCTCTCGCAGCTCCCGTCGGCGTAGCCCCGCAGCACGTAGGTCAGAGTGGTCCCATCGGCCCGTGTGCCCTGCACGGCAAGCTCCACACCCTCGTCGGTGCCCCACTTGCGGCCGAGCTTGCGGTCCTCCGGGAACATGCAGACGACCGTCACGCCCACATACAGGTTGTCGGCGTCGGCGCACAGCTTGGCCGCCTTGAGCCACTTTTCCTGCTGGTCCTGTTCGTAG
>CAZIWQ010000081.1:11177-12388 GCA_964542355.1 uncultured Armatimonadia bacterium | reverse complement strand
CATCGCCGCCTGGTCCGCCTCACGCCCGCCCCTGCCGTTCTCCGTCTCGTGCCGTTTCCCGTCTTGCCTTTCTCCGTGTCGATCTCCGTGCTCTCCGTGTCTCCGTGGTTGCCTCCATCGTCGAGCGGCCAGCCGTGTTGACGGCTCGACTCGCGCGGACGTATAATCCGGCACGTGCCGCCGATCGGCGGACGCCTCTCTCAGCGACCCATCCCGCCCGTGTGAGGTCCTCCTATGCGCTACTCGGCCATCGTGCTGTTGGCTGCCCTGCCGGCGTTGTTGCTCACCGGCTGCACGAAGCCGGAGACCACCACCACCGCGCCCGGTCACACCAGCGGCGCCGTCGGCAGCACTGCCAGCGTCAGGTTCCTGGCGATGGAGTATGACACGCACACGCGGCCCTTCATGGACAAGGTCAAGCAGCAGTTCGAGGCCGCCAACCCCGGGATCAAGCTGGACATTGAGGTCGTCGACTGGAACCTGGGCAAGGACAAGCTGGCGACGCTGGTCTCTGCCAACAACGCCCCGGACCTCGCGAACATCGCCACTCTGTGGCTGCCGGAGTATGTGGAGCTGGATGTGGTCGAGCCCCTCGATAGCTACCTGTCGGCGGAGATGCGCGAGCGCTTCCTGCCGATCACGCTCCACGGGGCTCAGTACGAGGGGAAGCTGTACGGGCTGCCGATTGCGGTCAGTGCGCGGGCGCTGTACTACAACAAGGACCTGCTCACTGCGGCAGGCTGCCAGCCACCGACGAACTGGCAGGAACTCGTCACCGTCGCCAAGAAGTGCACCGACCCCGCGAAGGGCGTGTTCGGCTTCGGCGTCCAGGGGGCGAAGGTCGAGACCGACGTCTACTGGTACTACTTCCTGTGGGCGAACAAGGGGGAGATCCTCAGCGCCGACGGCAGCCAGGCGGCGTTCAACAGCCCCGCGGGGGTGGAGGCCCTCCAGTTCGTGTCTGACCTCGTCGACCGGGACAAGTGCACCGAACCCGAGCCAACCGCATACGACCGGGAAGGCCTGCAGGAGATGTTCAAGGGCCGCAAGCTCGCGATGACGATCACGGGTCCGTGGTTCTGGAAGATGCTGCAGAAGGACGTGCCGGACCTGCACTACGGGGTCGCGCCGATCCCGGGCAACAAGCAGCAGAAGACGATGGCGGTCACCGACAACCTCATCATGTTCAAGACCTGCAAGGACAAGGCAGC
>CAZIWQ010000081.1:0-11167 GCA_964542355.1 uncultured Armatimonadia bacterium | reverse complement strand
CCGCCTGGAAGTTCGTCAGCTTCTTCTACACGCCCGAGCTACGCCAGGAGTGGGCGGAGACCTTCGGCATGATCCCCGAGCTGAAGTCGGTTGCCGTCTCTGACTTCGTCACCTAGAGCACCGAGTGGACCACCTTCCTGCACCTGCTCGACTCCGGCGTCTTCGTCCCGCTGCACCCGCGCTGGACGGCGATCGCCAAGGAGATCGAGGTCGGCGTGCAGCAGGCCCTGCTCAAGCAGAAGACGCCGCAGGAGGCGCTTGACGCGGCGAAGGTGCGCGTCGACGCCCTCCTGCAGGGCTCATCCGCCGCCGCGCCCGCGAAGTAATGGCCGCGTGGTGGCCTCCGCCGCCTGCGAGCCACTCCGGAGCCGTCATCGCATGCAGCACGGTCGCACGACACTCATTGCTTACCTCGCCCTCGCCCCGAGCGCCCTCCTGGCGGCCGGGGTGATCTTCTTCCCGATCCTGCGGACGTTCTATGCCGCCTTCTGCCAGGTCGACCGCAAGGGCAACCCCCAGGCCTTCGGAACCCTCGAGAACTTCCGCGCGGTGCTTGGCAGCGAGGTGTTCCGCGATCAGATCGTCCCCCACACGCTGCTGTGGACGGTCGGCGTCGTTGGCGTCACCATCGCCATCTCGCTGTTTGTCGCCGTCGCACTCAACGAGCGCCTGCCTGGCCGCCGCCTGATGCGCGCGGTCGTGATGCTCCCGTGGGCCACCTCACTCGTCATCAGTGCCGCCGTGTGGAAGTGGATCCTCCACCCGACGCAGGGGCCGCTCAACCGGCTGCTCGAGGACTTTGGGATCATCGCCTACGGCCAGGCGCCGGCGTGGCTTGCCCGGCCCGGGTCCGCCCTGGCGGCAGCCATCGCCGTCGGCATCTGGGTCTCGATCCCGTTCACCTCCGTCGTCCTGCTCGCCGGGCTCCAGTCGATCGGGGATGACGTCTACGAGGCGGGGCTCATCGACGGGGCCACGGGCTGGCGGCGCTTCCGGCACATCACGATCCCGCTCCTGCGCCCGGTCCTGCTGGTGGCAGTCCTGTTGAACGTGATCTATGTCTTCAACTCGTTCCCGATCATCTGGACGCTCACCGAGGGCGGGCCCGCCAACCAGACACACATCATCGTCACGTACCTCTACCAGACGGCGCTCTCGCAGCGCGAGTACGGCCAAGGCTACGCGATGGCGGTGCTGACCTTCGTCGTCCTGCTCGGCTTCTCCCTCATCTACACTCGCCTCGTCTCTCGGGAGGGCTTGCAGGGCGAATGAAGATCCCCCGCGGGACGCAGACCTGGTTCATCATTGGCATGATCCCCGTCCTGGCGATCGTGCTGTTCCCGTTCGCGGTGATGGTCACTACGGCGCTGAAGACGCCAGAGGCGATCGCTGCGGCCTCGGGGCCGGACCAGCCCTACCATTTCGTCCCCACGCAGCCCCGCCTCGCCAACTTCGCCGACGTCTTCCGTGCCATGCCGCTCGCGCGCAACTTCCTCAACAGCCTGGTCATCGCCTGTGGGGCGACGCTGCTGAACCTCTTCTGTGCCGTCCCGGCTGCCTACGCACTCGCGCGGCTCGTGTTTCCGGGGCGGCGGGCCGTCCTGTTTCTGGTGCTCACGACGCAGATGTTCTCGCCCATCGTCCTGATCATCGCCCTGTTCTCGCAGTTCACGAACTATGGCTTGCTGGAGGGTGGGCGCGTGTACCTCGCGCTCATCATCGCGAACGCGGCGGCCTCGCTGGCGTTCGGGATCTGGCTGCTCACCGGCTACTTCTCCACGATCCCGCGCGAGGTGGAGGAGGCGGCGCTGATCGACGGCTGCTCGCGCCTGCAGACGATCTCGCGCGTCATCATCCCGGTCTCGCTCCCCGGTGTGGTGACGACGGTGATCTTCGCCTTCATCGGCGCATGGAACGAGTTCGTGTTCGCGCTGACGTTTGTCTCGTCAGATGCCTACAAGCCGTTGACGGTCGCAATCCCGAGCTTCATCGGGCAGTACGGCACCCAGTGGCAGTTTCTGATGGCAGCCGCGCTCCTCGCTACGCTCCCGGTGGTCGCGCTGTTCCTCGGTATCGAGAAGCACCTGGTCCGCGGCCTCGCCGCGGGGTCGATCAAGTAGGGAGGCCCTCAGACCCCGTGCGCGCCGGATCCCGCAAGGCGGGACGGTCGCCGCGTAGGTCGAGCGTCCCGCCCGACACGCCTCCGCGCCGACCGGGACGGTTGCCGCGTAGGTCGAGCGTCCCGCTCGACACGCCTCCTCGCCGACCGGGACGGTCGGCCTACGCGACTGTGGCTCGTGCCTTGCCACAGTACGGCTGCACCCCTACCCGAGCGTCGTCGACCGCTCCAACACCTGGTCGCTCGTCAGGCCCTCCAATTGGTCGAGGTTGCTGAGCACCTTCACGTAGGCGGCGGCCAACTGGTCGAGGTATGCTTCGTCGTACTTGATCATCCGTGGCACGTGGATCAGGCGCTTCACGATCTGCTCGGCGTGGGGGCAGTCGCCGGGTCCCTGGCGGACGTCGCGGGAGAAGGCGATGCGCGTCGGCCGGCCATCGTGGTAGACGTCGCAGTCGTTCCAGAACGGGTGCAGGTGGTGGCAGAAGTAGCCCCCGGCACTGGCGGACGCGCCCTCGGCCTGAATCGCCTGCGCGATCACGCCCACCGGGACCCGCGCCACACTGAGAATGACCAACTGGTAATACGAGGCTCCCACGGTTACGTCAGGGTCGTTGAGGGGGAAGTTGCCGCTCACCCCGGGCACCGCGCACACCTGGGAGAAGAAGCGCTCCATCGCCTTGACGCCGGGGGCGCGGTACTCGTCGTAGTGCCGAAGCTGCACGCGCGCCATCGCCGAGGTCATCTGGTGCATGCGGAACTTGTAGCCACCCCACGGCAGCGGCGAAAAGCGCAGGTAATCCGGGTTTGTCACGAGCTTGTGGTGGTCCCCGTGGCCGAACATCACGGCCCGCTCGAAGATATCCTGGTCGTCGGTGTTCATCATGCCACCCTCACCGGTGGCGAGCGGCTTGCCGGACATGATCGACGCCGCGCCCACGTGGCCGATGGAGCCGACCTTGCGGCCCTTCCACGTCGAGGCGTGTGAGTGCGAGTAGTCCTCGAGGATCTTGACGCCGGTCCGGGCGGACAGGTCCATGAAGGCGTCCATGTCGGCGGCATAGCCTGCCATCTGCACCACGATGATCGCGCGCGTGCGGTCGGTGATGCGTCGCTCGGCATCCGCCGCGTCCGGGCACAGCGTTCGCGGGTCCATGTCACAGAAGACGGGGGTAGCGCCGAGGCTGAGCAGTTGCGTGTGGGTGGCCCAGAAGGTCCATGTCGGTGTGATGACCTCGTCACCGCGCCCGATGCCGAGGCCATACATGGCGCAGTGGATCGCCGAAGTCCCGTTGTTGCACGCCAGCGCATACCGGCTGCCCTCCCACGCCGCGTACTCCGCTTCCAGTTGCGCGGTGATGTCGGTGCCGGACATGCTGCGCGCATGCAGCACATCGAGGATCGCTCGCTCATCTTCGTCAGTCACAATCGGCCAGGTGCCGAAGTCAGGGCATTGGCGGGTCACGGTCGGAGGACCCCCGCGCAGGGCCAGCTTGGCGCTCATCGGCGACTCCCTTTCCGTCACGGCAGTAGTGAGGTGCGTGATGTGTGTTCGGCGCGCCGGGGCCCTTGGCCTCCCGCGCCCGCCCGGCCCCCCGGGCTGTGGGACATGCGTGGGAGGAATTGGCCTGCCGGCGACGAAGGAACCAGAGGGGGGGCAGAGGACGACGGTCGGCGGCCCGGGCAGGGATGTCGTTGGCCCCCCCGTACGAGACCCGTCGGACGCCATCCATCGCACAGAGGTTGGCCTATGGCTCCTTCGTCCACGCAAGCGCGACCTCGCAGCCCGGAGACCCCCCGCAAGCCGGCGAACATCGTCTACGGGCCGGACGAGATTCCCCCCGGGTGGCTGGTGGCGCTGTTGGCCGTCCAGCACGTGTTCTTGCAGTTCGTCGGGATCTCCTTCGCCGTGATCGTCGCCCGCTCGGCCTCGCTCCCCCCCGACCGCGCCCAGTCGTTCGTGTCGTTCTCGATGATCGCCGCCGGGATCGCGACGATTCTGCAGACTCTCAAGCGCGGCCCGGTGGGGGCCGGCTACCTGACCCCGGAAGGTCCCGACCCCTCATTCCTGGCGGCCTCACTCCAGGCCGTCCACGCCGGCGGGGCCGCGCTGCTCTACGGCATGACCATCGCCGCCGGGTTGTTCGAGGGCCTGCTCTCCGCGGTCATCTACCGCCTGCGGGTGCTGTTCCCCCCGGAAGTCACCGGTGTGATCGTGGCGATGGTCGGCGTGTCGCTGCTCCCCGCGGCGATGGACGGGTTCCTGGGCGTGGCGCCGGGGGCCACAGCTCCGACCGCGGATCCGACGACGACCGTGCTCTCGGTCGTCATCCTGTTTCTCATTGTCTGCACCAACGTGTGGGGGAAGGGGGCGGTGCGCCAGTTCGCCCTGCCGCTGGGGATCGTGGTGGGGTACGCGGCGGCGGCCGGCCTGGGGATGTACACGCCCGCCCAGGTGAGCCAGTTGCGGGACGCCCCGCTGGTCGGCTTCCCGGGGTTCTCCGGGCTCAGCTACAGCTTCGATGCCCGCCTGCTCCTGCCGTTCCTGATCGCCATCACCTGCTCCACCCTCAAGAACGTCGGCGACATCACCACCTGTCAGAAGGTCAATGATGCCAACTGGCGACGGGTCGACATGCGCTCCGTTCGCGGTGGCATCCTCGCCGATGCCATCGGCACGGTGCTCGGCGGCCTGCTGGGCGGCATGGGCCAGGCGAGCTACTCGGCCAACGTCGGCCTCTCCGTCGCCACCGGCATCACGAGCCGCGTCGTGGGGGTCGCCACCGGGGGCCTCGTCATCGCGCTCGCGTTCCTCCCGAAGCTGGCGGTGGCCTTCCTGATCATGCCTCAGTCAGTGCTGGGTGCGTCCCTGATCTTCGGGATGTGCTTCATGATCCTCGCGGGCCTGCAGATCATGACCTCCCGCATGATCGATGCCCGCAAGACCTTTATCACCGGCATTGCCCTCATTTTCGGGATCAGCGTCTTTGTGGTGCCGACAGGGTATGCGGGTGTCGTGCCGACCCTCCGGCCGATCTTCACTTCCTCGCTCTCGCTGGCGACGGTGCTGGTCGTTGTGCTCAACGCGCTGCTGCGCCTGGGGGTGGCACGGCGGGTGAGCCGTGAGCTGACGGACGAACCCGATGCCCCGGCGGCGGCGCGCGACTTCCTGGAGGCGCAGGGGGGGCGCTGGGGTGCGCGGCCGGAGGTCATCCAGCGCGCGATCGCCGCCACCACCGAGATCCTGGAGACCGTCGCCGGGGGAAGGATGGCCCGGAGCGACCTGCGTCTGAGCGCCACCTTCGACGAGATGAGCCTGGACGTGGAGGTGAGCTACTGCGGCGAGGCCATGGAGTTCCCGGCCGCGGCGCCCAGCCGCGAAGAGCTGCTCGAGACCCAGACCGGAGTGTCGCGCCTCGCCGGGTACCTGGCCCGCCGCTATGCGGACGGGTTCTCCTCCCGCTGCCAGGACGACGTCTGCCGCATCCAACTGCACTTTGACCACTGAGCTCTGCACTGAGCCCGCCTCACGGAGGACCCATGCGCATCGACGCCCGCGCCATGTCGTTCGGAACAGCCGTCACCGTCGAGGGACGCCTCGACGCCGGCACGACACCGCAGTTCGAGCAGCACTGCGCTCAGCTCCCGGACCCGGGCGCGCCGCTCGTCGTGCTCGACTTCGAGCGGCTGCAGTACATCAGTAGCGCCGGCCTGCGCGCCATTCTCGGCCTCGCTAAGGAGTTGAACAAGCACGGCGCTCGCCTCGCCCTCTGTGGCTTGAGCGGCATGGTTGCCGAGGTCATTCACCTGGCAGGCCTCGAAGAGGCGCTGCCGATCTATGCGAGCCTCGACGAAGTGGAGCCGGCGTGACGGCCGATGTCCCGCACACTGCTCCGGCGCGATGTCCCCGTCCGGATCGACGTCGTGCCTGCCCTCACCGGGGAGCTGGCGGCGCTCGCGACCGCGGGTGGCGTGCCTGCCGCCCGCATCCCACACCTCGAGCTGGCGGTCGAGGAGGTCCTGACCAACATCTGCCGCCACGCCTACCGCGATCGTCCAGGAGTCATCCACGTGGTGGTGCGGCGGGAGAACGGGCGGCTGACGATCGAGGTCGCGGATGACGGGCCTCCGTTCGATCCCACCACTGCTCCCGAGCCGGATGTGCACCAGTCGCTGGCGGAGCGCCCCATCGGGGGCCTGGGTGTACTGCTGATCCGCCGTTCGGTCGACGAGCTGCGCTACCGCCGCGACGGGCCCCGCAACGTGCTCTCGCTGATCTACACACTCTAGTACTCCGTTAAGGGTGAAACTGCGGGTCCCAGGAACGCGCAGTTCGCCGCGAAGCGGCATGCCGTTCAGCCCCTTTCAGGGGCTCTACGACCAACGGCCCGATCCGAGGGCCTAGGGTCAGGGCCTGCATGCGAACCATGACCCATGGAACTGCCCTTAACGGGTCTCTGGTGATGGAACGGCTGTGAGTGCCGTCTGCGGGCCTCTGAGCGTAGCGTCGCGGCCTCAGAACGGCTTCTCGGCCGCTCTCCTAGGAGAGCCAGACACATCCCCTGTCAGGAGGCGAGAGGGCGCTATGCTGCGCCGTCGAAGCATTGCCGCCCGGCTCTTGCTGCTGGTGATCCTGGGTACCGGACTGGTTCTCGGCAGCAGCATCGCGCGTAACTATGCCGCGGCCCGGCGCCTGCTCGAGCAGCAAGCCTACGAGAAGGCGATGGGGCTGGCCGCCGGGACGGCCAGCCGCGTCGACGGCGTCGTCGCCTGTGTGGAGAAGGTTGCCCGGGGGGTGGCACGGGAGATCGAGCAGCACCCACCGGCGACGGAGGCCGCCGGGCTGGCCTTGCTCGGCCGCGTGGTCCGCGATAACCGCGAAGTCTATGGCAGCGCCCTCGCCCTCCCCCCTGTTGGCCAGCCTGGCGCCGCCAGCTACCGCCCCCTCTACGCCTACCGCCACCAGGGGCGCATCGTCTCCCGCAGGCTCGGGGGGCCAGCCTACCGCTGGGATACGCAGAGTTGGTACGCGGAGCCGCGAACACGTCACCAGCCAGTGTGGAGTGAGCCCTACTTCGACCGCGGGGGTGGCGAAGCGCTGATGGTCACCTTCTCGGTGCCGCTGTTCGACCGGCATCACGCCAACGCGGTCGGCGGCGTGATCACCTGTGATGTGACCTTGCCGTGGCTGGAGAAGCTACTGCGGGGGATGCCCCTGGGGAAGACCGGGTACAGCTTCGTGGTCTCCCGGCGGGGCACCTACATGGTGCATCCCAATCGCTACTATGTCCTGCGTGAGACAGTGTTCCACGCTGCGCGGTTGGTCAAGGGCGAGGACCTGACCGACGTGGCTCGCCGCATGGTGGCGGGGGGGCGGGGCTATGCCCGGCTCACCAGCCATGTCAACGGCCGTCCCAGTCGAATCGCCTTCGCCCCGATCCCGACCACCGGCTGGAGCCTGGCCGTCGTCATCTCACAAGATGAGCTTCTCGCGCCGATCGCCCAGCTTGGCCGTCAGGAGCTCGTCGCGGCGGTGGTCGGGTTCCTCCTGCTGAGCCTCATCGCCCTGGCCATCGCCGGCTCGATCACCGGGCCGATCCGCGAACTGGAGGCGGCCACCCGTGCCCTCGCGGGTGGGAACCTCCATGCCGCACTGCCAGAGATCGCCGGCGAGGACGAAGTCGCGCGCCTCGCCCGGTCCTTCTCCGCCATGCGCGACGACCTCCGCAAGTACGTGCGCGATCTGCGCGAAACGACGGCCGCCAACGAGCGGCTCGCCAGTGAGCTGGCGATCGCGCGCACCATCCAGATGTCACTGATCCCGCACGGCACACCGGAGTGCCTGGCTGACGGCGCCTATGACCTGTGTGCCGTCCTCGATCCCGCCCGCGAAGTGGGCGGCGACTTTTACACCTACCTGATGCTCGACGATCACACTCTCGGCATCGCCATCGGCGACGTGTCAGGCAAGGGTGTGCCGGCGGCCATCTTCATGGCGGCAAGCACTACACTGCTCAAAGCCCTGTGGCGGCAGGACCCCTCGCCGGCCACCGCCCTGCGGCGCCTCAACGATGAGCTGGTGCGCGACAACGACACGAGCATGTTCGTGTCACTGTCGTGTGCGGCGCTCGATGTCCGCGACGGGACGTGTCGGTACGCCTCGGGCGGGCATCTGCCACCCTTCCTGGTGCGCGGCGATGGGTCGGTGGCCCCACTGCCCCGCGTCCGGGGGCCGCTGGTTGGCGCCTTGCCTGGTGTGCCCTACGAAGAGGGACACCTCCAACTGGCCGCGGGAGACCTGCTGTTCCTCTACACGGACGGCGTGACCGAAGCCATGACGCCCGAGCAGGAGCTGTTTGGCGCCGAGCGGCTCACGGCCGTGCTGGCGGACCTGTTCGTGCAGGGCGCGCTCCCCACGGCACTCGACGGCATGCGCACAGCGCTGCGCGAGTTCGCGGGGGAGACGGAGCAGTCGGACGACATCGCGATGCTGGCGGTGCGGTACCGTGGGCGCGGGCGCTGACGTGGTCCCACCACTGCCGGCACACGGCAGAAGGACGAGCCGGGCAGACACCGAGCCTACAACGACGGACTGCGGGGCCGTGATGTTGCGCCGGTACAGCAGGGGGCCGAGGGGGAGCGGTCACCAGAACTTCGGGGAAGGCAGGCTCCACAATGCTCAGAGCGACACGCAGGCTGCACCGGAATGCGTCCCTTCTGGTCGGGATCGCCGTCGCGGCGATCTCGCTGTTGGCACACCAGTACGTGACCGTGGCGCAGGAGGCCCGCAACCAGGCGATTGAGGGGATGCTCCAGCGCTACACGCAGGAGCTCAAGGCCGCGGGCGTCGCGGACATGTTCGGCTCCGACGCAGACCCGACGAAGGCGCCGCCGCTGTCAGAGCAGGGGCAGGAGGCCGTCGCACGGCTCACGCAGAGCTTCCTGCAAGAGCTGGCGCGCAATGGCTTTACGATGGACAGCGTGCGCCGCTACAAAGACAGCGCCCGCAATGCGCACCCCGCTGCGGGGGAGGTCGGCTCGGCCGTCGGGAGCGCGTGGTGGAACGAGCACTTCCTGCCCATCGAGCGGGCGCTGATGACAGGCCGCGTGCGCATCGTGCAGGCCGCCTGGGAGGGCGGCCTCGCCGACTTCCTCGGCGGCCAGGGTGCCGACACCTACGCTACCGTCTATGGCGAGATGGACATCGGCTCCTGGGCCACGCGCGCCCTGGGGAAGATGACCTTCCACAGCGACATCGACCTCAGCTCGCTGTGCAGCACGCCGGGGCTCAACGAGCGTATCGCCGAGTTCATCAACAGACGCCTGCGGGCCTCGACCAGCCTGACCATGGAGCAGCTCACGGTCAGTATCACCCCTCACGGTGAGGGTGGCCTGGACGTCTACATCGGCGAATGGGGCCGCAAATGGGCCGAGATGGACCTGTTGAAGCGGGGGACCTGCCGCATCATCCGCGTGATCCCACAACCCGATGGCCAGCCGACGATCGTGTTCGAGCCCAGCACCGGCGAGCGCCTGCTGTGGGAGCGCGCCTTCCGAGAGAAGGGTGCCTTCGAGCCCCCGCAGATCACCTGGCAAGACGAGCCGATGATGAGCCTGGAACTGAACCGCCACATCCTGATGGAGGTTCAGCAGGCGTTGGCTGGCGAGCAGATCGGGCCCTACAACGCCGCCGAATCGGCGGTTAAGGTCGTCAAGCTCGCGCTGCGCAGCTACATCACCGCCCAGAAGGCGGGCGCCAGCGTGGGATGGGACCCCTTCACCCAGAACAACCCCACCCTCGCTGCCGCCTTGATGAAGATCAGCAAGACCAACAACCCCACTGAAGTCGCTGCGATCCTGGAGTCGCTCACTGGCGGCCGGCTGAACGGCAAGGCCAGCCCCGAGGAAGCAACCCGGGTCATCGTCAACCTGATGCAGGATGCCCAGAAGGCGATTGACCTCAACTGCACCAAGGGCCTGGCTACCAACCTCCTGAAGATCGCGAAGATGGAGAACGAGACGGAGCGTGCCGCGGCCCTCAAACGGCTCTGGAGCGACCTGCGCCGGGAGATCGATGCCTACAACCGCGGCGCCGTTCCTGCCGTCCCGCCCGAGCGCATGGCCAAACTCATGGATCTGGGGCTGAAGTACGAGGAGGGCAAGCTCACCGTCGCGGAGCAGGCCGAGCTCGAGCGCCTGATCGCCGAGCTGGATGCCGAGATGAAGCCCACGATCATCGAGCGGCTCCTCGGCGGCGAGAACATCGTCAAGCTCAAGCAGTACCTGCGCGAGAAGCTGGGATGGGCCGAGGAGGCAGTCACCAAGTTCACCGATGAGGTGAAGAAGCGCTGCCCCGGCGCCGAGAAGCTCGGCAAGGCCTGCGAGAAGATCCAGGAGTTCAATGAGGAGATGGGCAAGACCCTGCACGGGTCGAAGGTCATCCGAACCATTGACTGGGCCTTCATGTCCATCTCCGTCTACGAGGCCTACTGGAACGCGCCGACGGCCAAGCAGGGGCTGGTGGCCGCCGGCATCGAGATGGGCACGCTCGGGGCGCTGATGTGGAAGTCCTGGCTCTGGCTGCCCAAGGGCATCTACGACTCCGTCGAGGCCAAGAGCCCTGTGCCGGTGATCATGGGCGTCATGTTCATGTACCTCCCCGGCGCCTTCCAGCTCTACGCCGCGAGCATGATCCTGAGCAAGGTGGACGCCTCGCTCTCCGACAAGGCCTTTGCGGCCGCCATCACCGAGCTCATGGGCTATGCCGAGTTCAAGGACGGGCAGATCTGCCAGTTCCGCTCCGGCGACAACACGACCGACATCGACCCGGCCGGCGACCGCAAACAGATCGTGGCCGCCTTCGAAGACCGCGAGGGCTGGCTGCGCCGCCTGCCCGAGGCGCGCTACTTCCGCGACCTCATCCCCGACGAAGTGTTCAACCCCTTCAGCTACAACAAGAAGCTCGGCGAGCTCAAGGCGTTCTTCCCCACCAGCGGCCCGATCCGCACCGACTGCTCGTGGCTCCTGGCAACCCGCGGATCCCCCGAG